>CAUZBA010000011.1:0-21418 GCA_963577635.1 Phycisphaerae bacterium | reverse complement strand
CGTCATCGGGATCGTCACGCTTCAGGACTTCGATATGGCGCCTGGCGTCCTTGAATTTCCGGCTGTTGATCAGGATCTGGGCGAGCTGGTAACGCACCTGCCGTGGGGCGGTCAAGCGATCGTTTGTGAGCAGGTTTTCCAGAATGGGAATCGCCTCTTCGCTCTGGCCGACCTTGTCCAGCGCGTCGGCGAGTCGCGACTGCAAGCCCAGGTTGCGGCCACCAAACTCCTTATTCGCCGATCCGAAATGCTGTACCGCTTCAGACCAACGACCGCGCAACGCCGCGCTTCGCCCTGCGATCGTGAGACCGGGGATGCTTTCGCCAAGCAACACTTTGACGCTCTCCATCAGCCCATCGAGCTGGGCGATGGTTTCCTGGTTCCGTGTCGGATCGACCTCCTGTTCGGCCCTGTCGAGCAGAAGATTCGCATGGTCGATCAGCGCCAGCGTCTGTGCGTAAAACAAGCGAGTTGCTTCGAGGGGCACGGCATTCACGGGGCGCTGGCGTATATCTTCGAGAATCTGAAGTGACTCGTCTACGGCCCCGGTCCGAGCCAGAACGCGGGCACGGATGACCTCAAACAGCAATTCGTCAGGCTGTGATTTGTGTGCGGCTTCGCATGCCGATGCGATCCGATTCAAGGTGGGATCTCGCTGATCGGGGGTCTCATCGGGCTCGACGCGACTGATCAGGTCGGTCAGCGTGAGCATGTTTTGCGCGGTTCCCGGATCCTTGAGCAGTTTCCGTTCCTGTTCGAGGACGATGGCCCGGGCCTGGTCAGTCTTGCCGGTACTCAGGAGCATCGTCGCGTGTTGGAGATGGCCCTGAACCCACTGCGGCCACCTTTCGCGGGCCGCCTCGGTTCGGGCGAGAGACCTGGACCGCGCCTCGGCGATTTGTTCTTCAGGAACGCCGTCTTCGGATGCCAATTGGTCGGCGTTGAGCATGTGCCACCACGCCAGGTGGTAATCCGTTTCCCGATCGTCGGGATGATCCTTGAGGTATGCGTCCAGATCCGCACTGGCCTCGTGGCGGTGGGTACCCTTGGGTTGCAGGCCCGCGTTGAGCAAACGGACATGCGCCACCCCGCGGAATTTTCGCGCGGACATCAACTCCGGACTGCTCTGCAACATCTTGTTCGCCGCGACGTAGATTTTGTGCCACACCGAAAACTCGTGCAGCACCGTTGTGCGGTACATCTGCAGTTCCATCAGATTCTGGAAGGTTTCACGGTCTTGCGGCGCCTTGTCGAGCGCAAGCTTGTACGATCGTGCCATTTGTCTCACGAGTCGCTGCGCCATGGCCGGGTCCTCAACCTTCTCGAGCTTCGCGGCATCGACGAACTTGAGGAGCACATCGACGTCACGATTGCCAGCCGGCATCTTCGCGAGCGCTGATTCGAACTCGCGGCGTGCCTGCTTGTGGTTGCCCTCGGTGACGTATTGGTCGCCGTCGGCGATATGCGTTTCGATGCTCTTACCCGTGAACATCATGTATGCGAGGGCAATGCCACAGACCAGAAGAATCAGAGCGACCGTCGTGATCGTTCTGCGGTTCAGGGGGTTGACCATGTGTATCTCCTTCCCGGTCGCGTTTGGACACGATCGGGGTGACTCGCAACCGGCAGGCGAAGCCGCCCGCCCGACGGTGAAACTCATGAATATTTTGGGATGATTATACCTTCCGTGGCACCGGACGTCCCGCGGCGGCGAGCTGCCGCCGCGGGTTACGGAATCGAATCTCCAGACTGTTCGATGGTCAGCACGACGGCGCCGTCGGTCGGTGGCTTCGTGGTGATTCTGCCGTCAGGCCATCGGACTTCGACGTGCTTGACACTTTCGTTGGCGGCCAGTGCGAACGTCAGGTCGGCGGTGGATTGCGAGAGATAGCCGCCACCGGCATAGACCTCGGCGACTACGTTTCGACCATGACTCGTTTGCAGTCGCACCCTGGCGCCGGCTCCCAGCGTGTTGCCGTGCCGGCCCTGCAACCGCACGGTGATCATGCGGGCTTTATCGTCGCCACGGTTGACGAATGCGTGAACCGGCCCGTCGTTGATCGCGACGACAAAGTCTGTCCACCCGTCGCCGTTCAGGTCCGCGCAGGTCAACGCCGTGGCGTCGCCGGGGACCAGCAGACCGCTGCGTTTGGGCCATACCGGCTCGAACGTGCCGTCGCCGTTGCCCAGCATCAGCAGGCTGACGCCGCCGTCCATCCTGCCGGTCTCACGCTGAGGGCCGAAGAAGTTCTGGACCATGTAGAGGTCCAGGTCCCCGTCGCCGTCGACCTCGGTGAGCACCACGCCGTAGCCAGGGGAAATCTGGGCCAGACGCGGCAGCGGCTGGAATTCGAAGTTGCCCGCCCCGTCGTTCAGAAGCACACCCGATTCGAGCGTGTTGGCCGTGAAGGTGTGTGCCTCGGCCAGGCATTCTTCGGTGTAGATCTCCTGCAGCGGCGCAATGGCGAACTTGTGGTACGTGGGGAACTTCCGGGCCACGAAGGGCATGGCATTGGACGAGCAGCTTCGCCCGCGCAGGGGTACCAGGCTCCCTTCCTCGAACTTGGCCTCAATCAGGTGAAGCTTGCCGTCACCCTCGAAGTCCCCGGCGTACAACTGCAGCGGCTTGTCCTGCGTGGCCTGGTACTTGGTGTTCAAACCCAGGTTGGTCACGACGTAGTCGATGTCCCCGTCGGCATCCAGATCGCCTGCGGCGATGCTGTTCCACCATCCGAGCCGCGCGGCAAGGCCGGCCGAATCGGTTCGGTCGACCAGTTGCCCCTGGCGGTTGGCGAACAGCTTGACCGGCCCCCACTCGTGCGTGACCAGCAGGTCGATCCAGCCGTCGTCGTCCGCGTCCGACCAGACGGCGCTGGTGACCAGCCCGGTCTCACGCAGGCCCACGGCGACCTGGTCGGTCACGTCGGTGAAGACGCCGCCGTCGTTACGCAACAGTCGGCTCTGCGGCGTCAGCGGGTAGCGTCCGGGTATGGATCGGCCGCCGACGAACAGGTCCAGGTCGCCGTCGCGGTCGAAGTCGGCCGCGGCCGCGACGCCGCCGCTGTCACGCAGGTCTTCGGGCAGGCTTTCGGTTGACTTGCTGAAGCGACCCTTGCCGTCATTCAGGTACAGGCGGTCACGCAGCAGCGTATCGCCCTCGTCGCACTCCACGCCGCCGCTGACCACGAACAGGTCCAGGTCTCCGTCCGCGTCGGCGTCGAAGAACAGCGACGCCATGTCCTCGCTGTGTTCATCTTCGGACGCCCACAGGGGCGTCGGTCGGAACTGCCCGTCGCCCTGGTTGATCTGCAGTTGCCGGACCTGGCCCGCGGCGGCGCCGAGGTACAGGTCCTCGTCACCGTCGCCGTCCACGTCGCCCCACGACATGCCGGGGCCCAACTGCGAGAGCTTGTAGGGCAGCAGAAACTGGCGATCGTAGTCGTTGTATTCCCGCTCCCTGTGGACGGCGCGATCCAGTGTGTTGCCGGCGGCAAAGAGTGTCGGTGCCGGCAGTGTTTTGGTTCGCTTCGGCGCGCGGCCCTGCGGTTCGCGGATGGTGTAGAGTCGGTCGGCGGGCAGGTTCTCGAACACCTGGCGATGACCGCTGGGCCAGCGGACGCTGAGCCGTTCGATCGTCTTGCGATCACCGAGGCCGAAGTGCGCGGCGGCTTCGCCTGCCGAGGCGAATCCGCGGGCCAGGGTGATGTACCGCACCTGGATGTCGTCGCCGTTTTCCACGCGGAGGGTGGCGCCCACGCCGTGGCGGTTGCTCGCCTCGCCGTGCAGGCGGATCACCACGCGGTGGCCGTTGCGGGCGTTGTTGCGGTAGACGTGCACCTGCTCCTCGAAGTTGTTGACGACCAGGTCCAGGTCGCCGTCGCCGTCCAGGTCGGCCACGGCCGCGCCGAAGCTGACGCCGAGGTGGTCCAGGCCCCACTCGGCGCCGACATTCTCGAAACGAAGGTCGCCCAGGTTGCGGAAGGCGAGGTTCGGATCGTTCTTCTTAGGCATCTTCTCCCAGAATTCATAGGCCGCAAGTGCCTCGCGTGACATCGCGACTTTCGATTCCTCAATCAGCAGGTCGCTGTTGAACCAGTCGCGTGTCATTCCGTTGGTGACGAACAGATCCACGCGGCCGTCGTTGTCCAGGTCGTTGAAGAGGACGGCCCAGGTCCAGTCGGTATCGGCCAGGCCCGCGAGGTAGGCGGCTTCCATGAAGCGGCCCGCGCCGGTATTCAGGTACAAGGTGTTACGCATGTACTGGCGCGGCTCGGGGTGTTCGAGGAACCAGCCGACCGCGTTCATGTCGCCCATGGCGATCTTCTGCTTGTAGTGGCTCGTGCCCGACATGTCCGTCGCGAACAGGTCGACGCGTCCGTCGTTGTTCACGTCCGCGGCATCGGAACCCATCGAGAACCAGGGTGTGTGCGGGACGGCCTGGTGTATGACGTCGGTGAACGTCCCGTCGCCGTTGTTGCGGTAGAGGTAGTCCTGTCCGAAGAAGTCATTGGCCACGTAGAGATCGGCCAGACCGTCCTCGTCGTAGTCCCACCAGATGGCCGAGAGGCCGTAATCGGTTCCACGGATACCGGCCTGCTCGCTGACGTCAGTGAACGTGCCGTCGCCATCGTTGCGATACAGGTGGTCGGACTGGCCGGTCTTGATGGGGTGCGACCTGTCATCGCGATCCACGATCACGGCGCTGAACTCCGTCGGATTTGCCCCCTCCTTCGGTGGCATGCGATTGGTGAGCAGATATCCGTCGAGGTCGCCGTCGGCGTCGTAGTCGGCAAAGGACATCATGACGCTGGCGCCGTTGAAGTCGATGCCGGCCGCCTTGGCGCGATCGACGAACGTGCCGTCGCCCTGGTTGATGTAGAGGCGGTTGGGACAGTCGAAACCGCACACGTAGAGGTCCAGGTCGCCGTCGTTGTCCACGTCCGCGAAGCTGGCGCCCATCGCCCACATGCCGTCTTCATCGTCATCCTCGAGGGTCGCCTGCCGCGTCACGTCTTCGAAGCGCATGTCGCCGAGATTGCGGTAGAGCCGGTTGCCGCCCTGAGGTCGGGTCAGGAACACGTCGGTGCGTCCGTCGCCGTCGTAGTCGCCGAGGCATACGCTGCCACCAGTGGACTGGCCGTGAAAAAGTGAGCCGTGCTTGATCGTTCTCTCCCAAAGGTATTGAAAGTCGATGCCGCTGCGCTCGGTGTCCAGCCGCTCGAACATGACGGACGTTTTCGCCGTCGATCGGTTGGCCAGGGGCTCGGATTCGATCCGTTTCGGTGCAAAATCGATCGACAGCGCTGCGACCAGCACCGCGGCCAGCACCAGTCCCGACAGGGCCGAGACGATCAGGATTGCAGTGAAATGACGAGGCTGTGGCATCGAATCACCGTTATCAGTCGGGCTGCCGGAGCGTTATGACGCGTTCATCGACCGGACGGTCGGCGTTGGTGATTCTGCCGTCAGGCCATCGGACTTCGACGTGCTTGACACTTTCGTTGGCGGCCAGTGCGAACGTCAGGTCGGCGGTGGATTGCGAGAGATAGCCGCCACCGGCATAGACCTCGGCGACTACGTTTCGACCATGACTCGTTTGCAGTCGCACCCTGGCGCCGGCTCCCAGCGTGTTGCCGTGCCGGCCCTGCAACCGCACGGTGATCATGCGGGCTTTATCGTCGCCACGGTTGACGAATGCGTGAACCGGCCCGTCGTTGATCGCGACGACAAAGTCTGTCCACCCGTCGCCGTTCAGGTCCGCGCAGGTCAACGCCGTGGCGTCGCCGGGGACCAGCAGACCGCTGCGTTTGGGCCATACCGGCTCGAACGTGCCGTCGCCGTTGCCCAGCATCAGCAGGCTGACGCCGCCGTCCATCCTGCCGGTCTCACGCTGAGGGCCGAAGAAGTTCTGGACCATGTAGAGGTCCAGGTCCCCGTCGCCGTCGACCTCGGTGAGCACCACGCCGTAGCCAGGGGAAATCTGGGCCAGACGCGGCAGCGGCTGGAATTCGAAGTTGCCCGCCCCGTCGTTCAGAAGCACACCCGATTCGAGCGTGTTGGCCGTGAAGGTGTGTGCCTCGGCCAGGCATTCTTCGGTGTAGATCTCCTGCAGCGGCGCAATGGCGAACTTGTGGTACGTGGGGAACTTCCGGGCCACGAAGGGCATGGCATTGGACGAGCAGCTTCGCCCGCGCAGGGGTACCAGGCTCCCTTCCTCGAACTTGGCCTCAATCAGGTGAAGCTTGCCGTCACCCTCGAAGTCCCCGGCGTACAACTGCAGCGGCTTGTCCTGCGTGGCCTGGTACTTGGTGTTCAAACCCAGGTTGGTCACGACGTAGTCGATGTCCCCGTCGGCATCCAGATCGCCTGCGGCGATGCTGTTCCACCATCCGAGCCGCGCGGCAAGGCCGGCCGAATCGGTTCGGTCGACCAGTTGCCCCTGGCGGTTGGCGAACAGCTTGACCGGCCCCCACTCGTGCGTGACCAGCAGGTCGATCCAGCCGTCGTCGTCCGCGTCCGACCAGACGGCGCTGGTGACCAGCCCGGTCTCACGCAGGCCCACGGCGACCTGGTCGGTCACGTCGGTGAAGACGCCGCCGTCGTTACGCAACAGTCGGCTCTGCGGCGTCAGCGGGTAGCGTCCGGGTATGGATCGGCCGCCGACGAACAGGTCCAGGTCGCCGTCGCGGTCGAAGTCGGCCGCGGCCGCGACGCCGCCGCTGTCACGCAGGTCTTCGGGCAGGCTTTCGGTTGACTTGCTGAAGCGACCCTTGCCGTCATTCAGGTACAGGCGGTCACGCAGCAGCGTATCGCCCTCGTCGCACTCCACGCCGCCGCTGACCACGAACAGGTCCAGGTCTCCGTCCGCGTCGGCGTCGAAGAACAGCGACGCCATGTCCTCGCTGTGTTCATCTTCGGACGCCCACAGGGGCGTCGGTCGGAACTGCCCGTCGCCCTGGTTGATCTGCAGTTGCCGGACCTGGCCCGCGGCGGCGCCGAGGTACAGGTCCTCGTCACCGTCGCCGTCCACGTCGCCCCACGACATGCCGGGGCCCAACTGCGAGAGCTTGTAGGGCAGCAGAAACTGGCGATCGTAGTCGTTGTATTCCCGCTCCCTGTGGACGGCGCGATCCAGTGTGTTGCCGGCGGCAAAGAGTGTCGGTGCCGGCAGTGTTTTGGTTCGCTTCGGCGCGCGGCCCTGCGGTTCGCGGATGGTGTAGAGTCGGTCGGCGGGCAGGTTCTCGAACACCTGGCGATGACCGCTGGGCCAGCGGACGCTGAGCCGTTCGATCGTCTTGCGATCACCGAGGCCGAAGTGCGCGGCCGGCTCGTTGGCGGCGGAAAACCCGCCCGCCAGGGTGATGTACCGCACCTGGATGTCGTCGCCGTTTTCCACGCGGAGGGTGGCGCCCACGCCGTGGCGGTTGCTCGCCTCGCCGTGCAGGCGGATCACCACGCGGTGGCCGTCGGGCGAATCGTTGCGGTAGATGTGCACCTGCTCCTCGAAGTTGTTGACGACCAGGTCCAGGTCGCCGTCGCCGTCCAGGTCGCCCGTGGTCGCGCCGAAGCTGGCCAGGTTCTGGTCGAGGCCCCACTCGGCACCGACATTCTCGAAACGGAAATCGCCCAGGTTGCGGAAGGCGAGGTTTTCTTCTGTCAGCTTCTGCTGGCTCAGCCAGAACTGCCTGCCCTCGGGCGACAATTTTCCGCCCATCGCTTCGACCTCGAGGTCCAGATCGGCGTTGGTCCAGTCGCGTGACATCCCGTTGGAGATGAAAAGATCCAGGCGCCCGTCGTTGTCGAAATCCGCGAAGCGCGTCGACCACGTCCAGTCCGAATCCGCCAACCCCGCCAGGTAAGCCCCTTCCATGAAGCGGCCAGTGCCCGTATTGACGTACAGGGCGTTGCGCATGTACTGGCGCGGCTCGGCGGTATCGAGGAACCAGCCCGCGGACATGTCACCCATGGTCACTTTCTTCCGGTAGTGGCTCGTCGATGACATATCGGAAGCGAGGAAGTCCAGCATGCCGTCGTTGTTGATGTCGCCGGCATCGGAACCCATCGAGAACCAGGGTGTGTGCGGGACGGCCTGGAGTATGACGTCTTCGAAGGTTCCGTCGCCGTTGTTGCGATACAGGTGGTCCGGTTCGAAGTAGTCGTTGGCCACGTACAGGTCGGGCAGGCCGTCGTCGTTGTAGTCCCACCAGGTCGCCGACAGGCCCGAATCAGCCCCGGCGATGCCGGCGTCCTTGCTCACCTCGGTAAACGTGCCGTCGCCGTTGTTGCGGTAGAGCCGGTCGTACTGCCCGACCCTGGCCATTGCCGGCGTTCCGTCGGCGGCGACACCCATCTGTACGAGCTCGGCGTGTTGCTCGGGAACGAATCCGATCGTTTCCACATCGATCGCGGGAAACGGCTTGTTGTTCTGGTTCGTGAGCAGGTATCCGTCGAGGTCACCGTCGACGTCGTAGTCGGCAAATAACATCATGACGCTGGACCCGACGAAATCTAGTCCCGCTTCGGCGGCGCGCTCGACGAACGTGCCGTCACCCTGATTGATGTAGAGGCGATTCGGGCGGTCATACACGCAGACGTACAGGTCCGGATCGCCGTCGTTGTCAACGTCACCAAACGATGCACACATCGACCATTCGATCGGAGCCAGGCCGGCGTGCTTGGTCACGTCCTCGAAACGCCAGTTTCCGAGATTGCGGTAGAGGCGGTTGCCGCCCACCGGTCGCGTCAGAAATATGTCCGGACGGCCATCGCCGTCGTAGTCGGCGATACACGCCGCGCCACTGAAGTTGGTCGGTTGCGTCTCGACGTCGTAGGCGTCGTCGGGAAAAGCCCAGCGGTGGACGAAGTCGACGCCGGTCTGATCGGCGGTGAGGCGATGGAACATCGTGCCGGCCGCCGACATCGTCGAACGGGCCGCCAGCGGCACCGACTCGAGGTGATCGCCGTTCGCGCTGGAGGCGTGGGATCGCGGCGCAACGAACATCACCGCGACGGCGACGACCGCCACGGCTATCACGGCCAGCGCAAGGATGACGAAGCGCGGGCGAACCACCTGGGCCACCTCTATTCTCCGCTTAACGGTCAACCAGACTGAGCTTTCCAACCAGAGGATACGTGGACATACCGCTTCCATCCGAAGTCTAACTTACCGAAGTCCTAAGTCAAATTTTAGGGCACAAAGGTGACCGGATCGCGGAAGGTCTATATAATTATAAATAGTTTACATTGATTCATTTATGATTTTTTTCAGGCCGGTGTCCCCGATTCTCTGGACCGTGGATCGCAGTCCACGCAAACCGCCCAGAATGCCCGGTTGCCGCCGGTCAATCGAGGCCCCGGATCTCACTGCCACGGCGCGCCGGACAACTGCCGGGTGCCCCGCGGCAGTATTCATCTCGCAGTGGATAGGATCTACAGGATGGGAAGGGAGATCTACAGGATCCGATCGGGTGTGAGGTTAACCAACAGGCGTCGATCTGAAGAACACAATTCAAGAATCCTGTTGATCATCCGATCCCATCCTGTTAATCCTTTCAAAATCCTGCCGTCTACCCGCCTCGTGTGGAGTTAGAGCGTTTTCCATCCACTCGTAGGGTTTTGAGTGTCGGCGAAGCAAGTCTGGCGAGGAGGGCGAAGCAGGCTGACCCCGCTGCGGGTCGTCGATGCAGCACGACAAAGACAGTCGCAGCTGCAGCCAGCTCAGCACGCTACGAGTGGATGGAAACCGCTCTAACTCGCCGATAGTTACCGGTAAGAATAGGATGGCAGAGCAAAAATGCATCGCAGCCTCATCGTCTGTCTCCTGCTGAGCGGCTCTGTCGCGGCGGTCTATGGACAGACTCTTCAGTTCGAATTCGTACGCTGGGATGATCCACCATACATCTATGAGAATCCGCACGTTCGAGGCGGTTTGACCCGTCACGGGCTGGTGTGGGCGTTTACGAGCAGTCACGCGGCGAACTGGCACCCGCTAACGTGGGCGTCGCACATGCTCGACTGCGACCGTTTCGGCCTGCGTCCCGGGGGCCATCACGCGGGCAACGTCCTGTTGCACATCCTGAACACGCTTCTCTTGTTCGGCGTGCTTCGGTCCATGACCGCCGCGGTTTGGCGCAGTGCGCTGGTCGCCGCCCTCTTCGGCCTGCATCCGTTGCACGTCGAGTCCGTGGCATGGGTCGCCGAACGCAAGGATGTCCTGTGCACGTGTTTCGGCCTGCTCGCTCTTGGCGCCTATGTGTCGTACGCCCGTCGGCCGAGTGTCGGGCGGTATCTGCCGGTGTTCCTTCTGTTTGCCGCATCGCTGGCATCCAAGGCCATGTTCGTCACGCTACCGTTCGCGTTGCTCCTGCTCGACGTCTGGCCGCTACGCCGCATCGAGTCTCGCGTCGGCGGAAATGCGCAACGGCCCACCGCGCGGCGCGTCGCCCCCCTGGCCCTGATCCTGGAGAAAATCCCGCTGCTCGCGCTGAGCGTCGCGTCGTCCCTGGTGACGTACATCGTTCAGCGGAATTTCGGTGCCAGTGAACCGACGCAATGGATTTCCGAATCGACCCGCGCGGCGAACGCCGTGATTTCTTATGTGCGGTACCTTTACAAAATGATCTGGCCGACCGATCTTTCCGCTCTTTACCACCATCCGAACCTGCCCGGCGGTACGCCGTGGGCCGCGTGGCAGGTCGCCGGCGCCGCGGGCGTGCTGCTGGTCCTGACCGCACTGGTGGTTATGGCGCGGCGCCGCTTTTTGCTGGTGGGCTGGCTGTGGTACCTCGGCACGCTGGTTCCCGTGATCGGACTTATCCAGGTGGGGCACCAGGCGATGGCCGATCGTTACACGTACGTGCCGCTGATCGGCGTATTCGTCGCGGTGTCATGGGGAGTCGGCGAACTGGCGGCAACGCCCAGGCGCCGCGGCGTGGCGATTTTCGCGGCGGCACTCATCCTGGCGGCGTCTGCCGTATGCGCCACGGCGCAGGCGCGCCACTGGCGGCGCTCGGAAGACCTCTTTTCCCACGGGCTTGCTGTCGAACCGCGGAACCCCGTGATGCATTTCAACCTGGGCCAGATCCGCCGCGGTCAGAGCCGCGACGATGAGGCCATCAATCATTTCGAACAGAGTCTTCGGGTCCGGCCACGAGACCCCGCTGCGCTGATCAATTTAGCCGGTCTTCTCGTACAGAAGCAGCGCGTCGAAGAGGGAATCGAACGGTATCGCCGGGCTCTGGAAATGGATCCGCGCTCGTTCCTGGGGCACTACAATATCGCGTTCGCCCTCGCTTCGAGCGGAAAGCACGAGAAGGCGATCGGCCACTATCGCATGGCGCTCCGGATCAGGCCCGATAACGCTCTGGCGCATGCGAACCTGGGTGAGGCGCTTGAGTCGGTGGGAAGTCTGGACGACGCGATCCAACACTACCGGTCGGCTCTGCGGCTCGATGACACCATGTCCAAGGCCCGTGCCGGATTGGACCGGTCGCTGCAGGCCCGCGAAGCAGCGCCGTGACCCGCGTCGGCTGCGTGGGCGGATCGGGTTGTCGGAGCCAGGCAATGAAAGCATTCGGACGAACGTTGGCGGACCGACCACTGCAACGATCGATCGGCGCCGGGATGCTGGTCTTCGTTCTGGGCGGCATGCTTCAGTGCACCGACGCCGACCGGTCAACACCGGTCGCCCGATTCCGAAACCTGCTGCTGATCAGCATCGACACGTGCCGGGCCGATCACCTCGGCTGCTACGGGTACGGGCGTCCCACGACGCCGAACATCGACGCTCTGGCCAGCGAGGCGGTGGTCTTCGACAACGCGATGGCGCCCGTCCCGATCACGTTGCCTTCGCACTGCACGATGCTCACGGGCACGAACCCGCCGCATCACGGGGTTCACGACAACCTCGACTATCAGTTGGGGCCCGACCATGTCACGCTGGCGGAGCTGCTCAAGGGGCAGGGGTTCGTGACCGGTGCGGTGATCTCGGCAAAGGTGATCGCGTCGCGGTACGGACTGGCTCAGGGGTTCGACCGCTACCTGGAAACGTTCGATTCCGAAAAGAGCGAGGTCGGCATCCCCCAGCGGATCGGTGGCGAGACCAATCGCGAGGCGCTGCGTTGGCTCGAGGCGAACCATAACGAGCCGTTTTTTCTCTTTCTGCACTATTACGACCCGCACATGATGTACGAGCCGCCCGAGCCGTTCGCCACGCAGTATCGTGACCACCCGTACGCGGGCGAGATTGCATACGTCGATCGGTGCATCGGTGAGGTTGTCCAGAGTCTGAAACAAGCTGGTGTTTTCGACCAGACGCTCATCATCATCACGTCCGATCACGGCGAGCTGCTCGGCGAGCATGGCGAGCAGACGCACAGCTACTTCGTCTACCACAATGCTCTTCGGGTGCCCCTGATCATTCGGCTGCCTGGGCAGGGACGCGGCGTCCGCGTCGACCAACTCACCGGCATCGTGGACATCGTGCCCACGGTCTGCGCTCTGGCCGGCATCGATCCCCCGGCCGATCTGCACGGCCACGATCTGAGCGGTTTTTTCGACGGTGGCGCGTTACCGCCTGATGACCGGTACGTCTACTGCGAAAGCCTGTACTCGACGAAGTACGACACCCAGGGCCTGCTGGGCTTGGTGGTCGGAGACTGGAAATACATCCAGACGACCCGGCCGGAGCTGTATGACCTGGCTCGCGATCCTGCCGAGGCGCGCAATCTGGCGGCACAGGAACAGGATCGCGCCGCGCGCATGCGGCAACGCCTGCGCGAGCTGCTCGATGATCAGTTGCGTCGCGAGGCGGACCAGAGCCGTCTGCGAATGGACCCGGCCGAGATCAACCGGCTGCGATCGCTCGGGTATGTTGCCGACGCCTCGGTGCAGGAGATCTTCAGCTTCGATCCGGTTCGCGACGATCCCAAGGACGTGATCGATTTCCACAGCGAGGCGTCGATGCTCGGGCATCTGCATCACACGAATCGCCACGTCGACGCCGAGCGTCTATGCCTGCAGTTGCTTAAAGTACGACCGCAATTCATCGCCGTGCAGGGTCACCTCGGCCAGGCCCTGCTGGCGCAGGGCCGCAGCGAAGAGGCGATTCCCCATTTCCGGGCGGTGCTCGAGGTATGGCGCGACCCCGAACGGCAGCATTTGATCAGCAGGTCGATGGCCGGCGGAGTGTCCAGCGGACTGGGCAGCGCTCACCGGCAGAAGGGGCGGCTCGACCAGGCCGGGGCGGCGTTTCGCGAATCGATCGAGATCTGGCCGGAATCGACCAGGGGCCACCTGGGACTGGCCAGAGTTCTGGTGGCGCACGGGCGCACGGCCGATGCGGAGCCGCATCTGCGCCGGGCACTCGAACTGAATCCCAGCCATTCCGCGGCACACCACCTGCTGGCCAAGGTGCTTCGAAAGTCGGGTCGCAAAGCCGAAGCGCAACACCACGGTTTTGAGGCCCGCAATCCACAACGCTGAATGGCCACGGGTGGGTCGGCGCGTTAGAGCGGTTTAACTTTTACTGTAGCGTCCTGAGCTGGCTGCACCTGCGACTGTCTTTGTCGTGCTGCATCGACGACCCACTGCGGGGTCGCCCGCTTCGCCCTCCGCGCCAGACTTGCTTCGCCGACGCTCAAAACGCTACATCGAAACTTAAAACGCTCTCGCCCCCGGTAAGTCGCTACAATCACTTGGTTTGCAGGTGGTCTGGAGGGTCGTTGGTGCAGTCGGTCAGGATCTGTATGGAACATGTCACGTTGACGTTGAAGACGGTGCAGCCACACGGTGCCCGGACCGGCGCATGGGCCATGGGGGTGTTCGCCGCGCTGGCGGTGGCCGGCGGCGGATGTCATCAGTCGGATGCCGGTGCACCGGACCGGCCGACCATCATTCTGATCACGCTCGACACGACCCGTGCGGATCACCTCGGATGCTACGGGTACTCGCGGCCGACCAGTCCGAACATCGATCGGTTGGCGAACGAGTCACTGGTCTACGACCGCGCGATCGCGCCGGGCACCTGGACGCTGCCGTCGCACGCATCGCTGTTCACCGGGAAATTCGCGACCAGCCACGGCGCGCGATACGACCCGGAGGGATCGCTGCGGCTGACCAGTGCGGTTGCGGGGCCGAAAGAGTGGGGTCACTACCGGGCCCGCACCATCGCCGAGGGCGAACAGACACTGGCGACGGTCCTTTCGGCGCACGGGTACGCGACCGGCGCCGTCGTGGCGGGCCCGTGGTTGAAGCGCGTGTTCGGTTTGAATAAAGGCTTTGGCCATTACGACGAACAGAACATCACCACCTTGAACGGACGCCTGGCCCATGATGTGACGGACGCGGCGCTGAAGTGGCTGGCGGATAGCGCGGGCAGCCCGAGTTTTCTGTTCCTGAACTACTTCGATCCGCACGCGCCGTTCAGGGCCCCGGAAGATTTTGCGAGGCAGTTCTTTGCCGAGATCAACCTTGATGTCGATGGTGCGCTAACAGGACAGCAACGCACCGTGGCGGCCTACGACGCGGAGATCCGCTACATGGACCATCACGTGGGACGGCTGTTCGACGGCCTGCGGGAACTCGGGTTGTATCGGGACGCGTGGATCATCGTCACCGCCGATCACGGGGAGTTGCTGGGTGAGCACGGCGAAATTGGTCATGCGAATACGCCGTACCAGGAAGTCGTGCACGTTCCACTGATCGTGAAGGAGCCGAGCCGCGGCAGCAATCGGGGACGTGCCGATGAGTGGATTCAACTGATCGACGTGATGCCGATGATCCTGGACCGCCTGGGCATCGCGTGGGAACGACCAAACGATCTGGATCATCCGATCCTGATTGAGAGTAGCTCCCTGGAGTCGTCCACGAAAAACGGAAACTGGCAGGCGTGGATCGACCCGAACATGAAATTCATCTGGAACAGCCGCGGCGCGCACATGCTGTTCGATCTGGACGCGGACCCGCGTGAGTTGAACAATCTGTTCGATGCTCGGGCCCAAGAGGCCGAATCGATGCAGACGGCGATGAAATCCTATCTGGCGAGCCTCCCCGAGCCCGGACCGGAGGGCAAGACGGGCGTGGTAGATCAGAAAACGCAGGATGCGCTGAAGAGTCTGGGCTACACGGGGGAATAGGTCCGTCATGCAGGTTCTGATGTGGCTTCGGACGCAGGGTCCTAGAGCAGGAAACCAGGAAAGCAGAAGAGCAGGAAAGGGGAAACGCACCCTAACGCTAGGCCGCAACACGTGTAGGTGATTTTCTGTTTTCCTGAGTTTCTCTCTTTCTGTTTTCCTGATCTCCTGCTTTTCCGCTCTCCTGCTCTATCGCTCCTCGAGACGTTCTAACGCCTCAGCCTCTCCAGCCCTTCCCTCGCTCTTTCAAAATTGCCATCGATCCGAACGGCCTGGGCGTAGTGGTGCACCGCCTAGTCAACGTTGCCCCTGATTTCGCAGGTGGCGCCGAGATTGAAGTGCGTCGCGGCGTGCCAGGGATCGACACGAATCGCGCGTTCGAAGCATTTCAACGCCGCATCCGGTTGCTCCTGGGAGGCCAGGACCACGCCCATAGAGTTCAAGGTCCTGGCCGAGTTCGGGTCGAGGCGCAGGCTCTTGCGGAATTCTGCGAGCGCCTCGTCGGCGCGTCCCGCGTCTTTGAGCCCGATACCCAGAGCATAGTGGCCCTCGGCGTCGTCGCTGATCGCCAGCGCCCTATGGTAGTGGCCGATCGCAACGTCGTGCCGGCCTTGCAGCGTGTACGCGGTTCCCAGATTCTGCCAGGCGTCGTCGTGTGTCGGGTCCGCGGTCGTCGCCCGCTCGAAGTGATCGATCGCCTTCGTCACCTCGTTGCGGTCCAACTGCAGATTTCCCATGAGGGTGTGCAGCACAGAATCGTCCGGGTACACCCCCAGTGCGTGCTCGTAGAGCGATTGCGTGTCTTTCCAATGACGCACCTGGTCCCACGTTGCGCCGGCGCAGGCCGCGAGAATCACCACGGCGATGGCGCAGGCCGGCAACCGCAGACCCGGGAATGCGCGCACCAGGTCGCCCAGACCCCATGACGCCACCAGGAACAATCCGATCAGCGGGACATAGGTGTAGCGGTCGGCCATACCCTGCAGACCGACGTGGACCAGGCCGATCATCGGGACGAACACACCCAGGAACCAGAACCAGCCCACGAGCGGGCACCACCGGCGCCGCGCCAAACCCACGGTCACGACGCAGACGACCAGCAGCAATCCGCACGCGGCCGCGATCTGCGAGGCGTTCCACGGCGTGTTGCCGTAGAGGTAGGGGTGCGGGTGAAACACGGCCAGATCGTCCGGCCAGATCGTCTTGCTCATGTACATGACGTACGAAACCGTGGCGTGGGCGGCGCGGTGACGGATCGGCACGTGAGTCGAGCGCATCGCACCGGCATCCTGCTGAAAGCTCAAGGTGACGGCGCATATGGCGGCAACCAGAACCAGAAGCGGAATCTTCTCGACGAGCAACGGCGCAAGTGCGACAAGGCGCCGCCGGTCAATGGTCGTCCGGCCCCTTGATACGGTCGCGAGTCGGCGCAGCGGCCAGACATCGAGCAGGACCATCAGGAACGGCAGCGTCACGAGCATCGGCTTGGCCGCCAGAGACGCGGCCAGCAGTCCCGATACGCGTAGATACTTGCCGACGCTCGGCCGCCGGGCATACGACACATAGGCTCCGATGGCCAGCAGGCCGAAGCACGTACTCAAGACGTCCTTGCGTTCGGCCACCCACGCCACGGACTCGACATGCAGCGGGTGTAACGCGAATAGTGCCGCGACCATGGCGCTGCGCCAGACGGCCGTGGTCATGGTCCGAAGCACGCCGAATAACAGAAGCGTGTTCAGGATGTGCCACAGGACATTACTCAGATGATGGCCCGCGGGATGCAGGCCGAATCGCTCGCTGTCGAGCATGTACGACCACCACGTCAGCGGGTGCCAGTTACCCCGTGCGGCCGGTCGTGAAGGCCCACAGAAAGCCCTGTCCGGTCAGCCCCTGGCACACGTACGGGTTGGCGATGACGAAGTCGGGGTCGTCATAGCCAACGAACTCATGACCCGCCACTTGACCGTAGACGGCGGCCGTCGCCGCGGCGAGCAGCAGGCAGATGATCGTGATGCGTCTCACTGGTGACGCAAGACTTTCGCCGGTCCGTTGGCTTCGCAGACGGTCTTCGGGCCGACGATGATGATGTCGGCCTTCTTGTGGCCGGTCACCGTGTTGTTGCGGATGGTGTTCGAGTCGACGAACCCTCTCTTGCCGTGGTGCTCGAACGGGAACACGCCGTTTCGCTCCTCGATGCCCACCCACTGTGTCGGGTCGTCCAGCGTGCTCTGAACCGTGTTGCCTTCGACCAGGTATGACGAGGCATCTTCATCGGGGGCAAACAGCGCGATCCCCGGATATTGGCCTGGACGCACACGGGAGTTGTCGCGCACCACATTGTTGCGAATGACCGAGTCTGAGATTCTGCCGCCAATGATTTCGATGCCGGCGCGGCCGTTGCCCACGATCGTGTTGCCCTCAACCGTGCATCGGTGATCGCCGATGCGGCCCAGGTCGCCGACTCCGTTCAGGCCGTTGTCCTTGATCAGCGAGTAGCGCAGGTTGACGTTGACGTTGTACAAGCAGTAGAAGAACCCGTTGTGGCTGTTTGCGATGGACTTGAGATTCACGAACTCGGCGTTTTTCAGGATCGAGCCCGGATGGAAGCCGTGGCCGCGGCACTTTTCGACCGTGCAGTTCTCCACCCGCGTGTTCTCGCCCTGCTGGATGCTGATGCCGTCGCCGTTCCAGTAGCGCACGTGCACGTTCGTGATCGTCGCGCTCTCGGATCGGACAAGATGGATGCCGCTCTGCTTGAAGCCGTCCCAGCGCGGCCGTTCATCGCCGATCCACCCCTCGACGTCCAGGTCCTGCACACCGATATTCTGCTGCCGGTCGGCGGTGATCATGCTGTGAGCGTGGTAGACAGACGATTCGGATTTCGCCGATACGGTTAGAGGACGCTCCAGCGTGCATGTGTTGCCGTCGATCGCCGTCACCACGTTGAAGTGATGCTCCCACAGGTCGCCCGGGCCGCTTAAGGAGATGGCGTAACCCGCCTTGAATAGTTCCGGATGTTCAATCCGAATCGTGTTCTGGCCCTTCTTCGCGGGGGCCGCGAGGGTCGTGAACATCCCCCACGAGATCTGCGCGCGATTCCGCAGAAAAAGGGTGTATTTCACGGGCTCTTCGATGACGACCGTCTGTCCCCTGATCTGCTTTACACGGTACGCCAGCACACGACCCAGCGACGTCGGCGCACGATGGGGCCACAAGTGGATGATCATGCCTCTCTTGAGGCCGGCCAGGTCGCCTTTCACGGGAATCTCGGTGGCGCCGGGTCTCACGTCCCGCGTCACGTCGCGACGCGTCTCGGGCTTGCCGACGGTGAGCACGGTCTTGCGACCCCTGCCGCGCAGGATCGTGCCGCTCTTGAGATAGAGGTAGCGCTCCAGGGGAAATCGACCTTCGGGAAGTTGCACGACGCCGCCCGTCACCGGCAATGCGTTGATGGCGTCCTGGATGCCGCAGTCGGCACGGCCGCGATCGATGAAGCTCGCCGCGTCGATCACCGCTGTTTCGGCGCCGCAATCGGCGCCGAAAGGCGGCAGGACCAGGAAGCAGACGAAACAGGCGAGCCACGCGATCATGGGAACGATCCTAGGTCGAAAAAGGTGTCAGGAACCTTTTCCCGCAATGGCCTGAGGGGTGCTTCGTAATTGAAGGCACCTGACACCGCTTTCGTACCCGGCAGCGAATCGCGGTCAGCGCCTCGACCTGTGAATCTTACCCATGGTCAACCCCGCGAGGCCGGTCGCGGTCATCTTGAGCAGCAGAAATCCGTCCCGAAAACGGCTGATGCTGGGGGCCCCGTACGAGCGCGCGCCGTAGCGGATCGGCACATCCACGATGCCGAGGGCCAGCTCCGCGGCGCCGAAGAGCAGCTCGAAATCTCCGTAGGGGTCGAAGTCTCCGAAGTCCTTTCTCCAGCGGACGATTCTCTCGTAATCGCAGCGTGAAAGCAGCTTCGTACCGCAGAGCGAATCGCCGATCCGCGTGCCCAGGACGTAACTGAGGGCCTTGGCAAAGAAGATGTTGCCAAGACGGTTGAGGAAGCGCATCGCTTTCTGCTCCATCGTGTAGACCAGGCGGCTGCCGTTGACCATGTCGCCCAGTCCGCGACAGTAAGCTTCGTAAAACGAGCCGAGAAGTTCCGGGGGGACCGTCAGGTCCGCGTCGAGGATCACCAGCAGTTCGCCCCTGGCCTTCGAGAATGCCAGGCGCACGGCGTCGTTCTTGCCCCTGCCCTCCTGTTGATAGGCCGACAGGCGGAACCGGTCGCTGTATCGGGGCATCACGCGCTGAATCTGCTCCCACGTGCCGTCGCTCGAGTGGCCTTCGACGAAGATCACCTCGCACTCCGAGGCCGGCAGGGGCGGGATCCGTTTGAGGGCCTCTTCGATGTTGTCCCGCTCGTCGCGCGCGGGAATGACGATGGAAAGCGACGGCGCGGAGCGCTGCGGGATCACGGGGCGCAGGACGACGAGGAACACGAACCCCAGCCAGCGCAGGACCGGGACCACGGGCATCAACCGGTTCACCAGCGAACCGATCCCCGCGAGGCGCCACGGACAGAACGCCACGTTTCGCATCCGCACCAGCTCGTAGCCCGCGAGCTTGCAGATGACGTTCAGATCGTTGCGAGTCAGGAAGGTCGCAGGCGGCTGCGCCTGGCGAAGGCCAAGCTTGTCGGCCAGGGCGTAGAGCCACGCGAGGTAGGGGTTATAGATGACCACGGCCAGGCGACTCGACCTCGACAGCTTTGGCTTGACCTGGCCGAGAAGATCCTGAATGTTGCTCTCATGGTTCAGGTTGCCGTTGAGCAGAATCATCAGGCGGTGGGCGGGATCGGCGCTCACGTCGGCCAGCTCTTCGGGTCGGCCCGCCAGCGTCTTGGCCGAACACTCGATCGCGTCTAGAAGCAGTCCGCTGTCGTGCTCCAGAGGGCACAACTGGACGAGCTGGTCGCAGTAGCGCGCGGTGGTCGAAACCTCGGCGGCGACCAGGCCGTAGAGGTATGTCTTCCACCGCGACGGCGGCGTCCTGTCGGCGTCTGTGTCGGTCAGTTTCGTCATTTCGACCTGTCCGCGCCGAAGGCGATCCGGTGGCATGTTAAAAGGGACCGTCGGGTGAATTCTAGAGCGTTTCCACTTCGGACGTGGCGTGTCGAGCACCGGCATCTCCGAGCGCGTCGTGGCAGCGCGGCTGGGGGAAAACCGGGGAGGGCGCCTGCCCCCCCCGGTGCAGCTCGTGTTCGTGCGGAAACTCAAAGCTCTCACGTGAATGTGTCTTTCAAAAAAAAAAACGTGCCGGGCTCCATTTGGAGACCGGCACGTGGTTCGTGTCTGTGCGGGAACTTAAATTCCGCACGGATGTTGTCTTACACAATCAGGCGTGGCGTCGCCGCCGCATGAGCAGCAGTGAACCCAGACCCAGCAGGCTCAGCGTGGCCGGCTCGGGGATCAGTGATCCCGTGATCTGCACCTTGTAGTTATCAGCATTGTCATGGAACTCGCCGAGGCCCGTGGACACCGAGAACTGGACCTCGCGGATGTTCGTCAGGCTGTGTGACAGCAAGTTGGTCGAAATGGTCAGACCTCTGTCGGTCACGTTGCCCTGCGGGGGATTGAGCAGACGCAGACGCGACGCAGCCCGCACGGTGCTGCCGGTTACTTCCATGTAGGACTGGATGTAGTAGGCATTGCACCCGGTGGTGGCCGTTGACGAGCAATTGGGGCCGGTCCGCGTGTTCGGCGCGACATCGCTGTTCAGGTCGATGTAGTCCGTCGCACCCGTGTTGGTGGTGACGATAAGGCCCAACTGCCGACCGATGCCGCCGTTGAGTACCGTTTGTCCAGTGACCATGATGCTACCGTTCGAGTCCACAAGTCGCATCGTAACGCCTGTCGATCGACTGCCACTGCTGTTGATCGAGTCCCACGATGCCCGCACAACCTGCGTGCCAGTGAGGTTGGACAGGTTGTACGTGCCTCCGACCAAGTCCTTCTTGGCGGAGCCGGTCGTGCCGTGGAAGTTCGCGATCAAGCCGCTTCCGACTTCGCCAAAGAACTCGTGGGCCTGATCGTTGGGGTTCGACATGTGGGGACTTCCACCAATGATTGTCCACGACGGATCAATGGTGCCCGGGAAGCTGCCGCCCGCCGGTGTGTAGTTGAAGTTTTCGTCGAACAGTGTCTGGCCCTGTGCCATTTGCCCGGTCGCCAGCAACAAGCCACCGACCATCATCAATACTTTCGCGTGCCTCATGGGTGTTCTCTCCTTATCCA
>CAUZBA010000010.1:0-21999 GCA_963577635.1 Phycisphaerae bacterium | reverse complement strand
GGGATCGTGGCGAACCAGACGTATTCGGCCCCGAATTCTGCGGCCCTGGCCAACCCTTCTTCGAAGGGAAGCGACATTTCGTCGATCCAGATCGCCAGTTTGAGATGAGACGGCAGATTCATGAGATAAAACTCAGTCTTCCAGCTCCCACTGGGCGCCGCCACGGGCAGGTTCCTTTTTCCGCCGTTTCGCTTCGGCGACGAGGTCGGGCAGGTGGTCGCCGTTCGCCAGACGCTGTTCGAGGTGAACCATGCGCCCGGGGCCGGCGGTCCTGATCATCGCGTCGCCGTAGGGCTTCTCGGCCCAGAACGCCGCCAGACCCCCAATGTCGCGCCGAAGCAGATCCAGATCGTCCTCGCGATATTTCTGGTGAAAGTTCATCGTGAACATGCGCCGCCGCTTACCGCCGCCCCAAGCACTGTGCTTGAGACCCTGATCGAACAGGACGACGTCTCCGGGATTCGACTCGATCGCGAAGGCCGGGACCTCGCAGCCGTCGACGCCCCACGCGTCGCGGGTCCGGTCAACGCCCGTGCCGGGTAACACGACTTCCAACGCGTCGGCGAACCGGTCGCCGCGGCGATGGCTGCCCGGAATGACGCGCAGACAACCCGAATCCGCGGTGACGGGGTCGAGGTAGAAAGCCAGCTTCACTCTGCGATACGTCGCCTTGTAGCTGTCCGAGTGCCAGCGGGTGTCGTCGACGTAGAAGTTGCCGTCGCTGCTCTCGTAATCGAAGTCGTCACCGAGTATCGAAGCCACCGGCTCCTCGATGCGGGCGTCGTCCAGCAACCCCGAGAGGGTTTCACTCTGATCGACGAAGGGGATGATCGTCGATCTGTGCTTCGCGTCGTGCGGCTGGCCGTGGTGGCCGCCGCCGTGCTCGCGCCAGACCTGTTCGAAGGCATCGATGATTCGCGGCGCCTCGTTTCGAAACAGCTGCGGAAATATCAGAAATCCGAACACGTCGAAGTGGGCCAACTGTGCAGGTGTCAGTCGCCGGATTCGTGGCGTATCGGTCATCCGCATTCTCAGGCTGGGTCGTCTGTCCCGTTGTTGTTTGCGGTGTGCTCTATTTCAACATCAGAGTAGCAGCTGCCCTCCCGGCTCGACGCGTTCGGGCAGGGCGACGCCCTCGAGATCGTCGGGCTCGATCGCCGTCAGGGCGCCGATTTCGATTTCGGCGCCGATGGTGCCGCCGCCGTCGCGCGGTAGGCGCACGCCGCGCGCTTCCAGCCAGCGGCCTGCGCGCTCGATCTGAATTGCCCGGCTCGTTCCGGGGCTGTCGACGGAATCGTCGAGGTTCGGCGCATCGGCGTTTTTGATCGGCGCGAACTCGTCGATCCGGTCGGTTTCGTAGACGATCGACCGGTCGCACAACCCAAGCCCGTCAAAGACGAACATCTCCAGCTTGACCGCGTTCGGTTCCGATGGGCTAACGGTCTTGCCGGAATCGAGATCAAGATGATTCACCTTCTTCAGGGCGCGGTGAACGGGAAGGCCGGCATCGCCCGAGGCGTTGACCGTTTCCGCGAAGTCGCGGCGGATCACGTGGATCGCGATCGATCCGGCCGCAAAGCGCAGGCGGCCGTCCTCGCCTCTCTGTCCGGCCAACTCCGCGGGCAGATCGGAGTATTCGATCACGCCGATTTTCCCGTTGACCAGGCAAAGGACGCCGACTTTCTCCTCGGGATCCGTCTTGGCCACCGCCTTGGATGACATCTGGCAGTCGTCCGCCGCATGCAGACCGATGAACAGCGGATCAACCACGCGCACGAT
This sequence comes from Phycisphaerae bacterium, assembly GCA_963577635.1. Lineage (GTDB taxonomy): Bacteria > Planctomycetota > Phycisphaerae > Phycisphaerales > Phycisphaeraceae > CAUZBA01. The sequence goes on along the minus strand of CAUZBA010000010.1, from coordinate 20,220 downwards.
CGGGTTGTCCACCTGTGTGTAGCTGATCTGTTCGATCCCGCGCCGTTTCATGTCCTCCAGGGCGCCGCTTTCTCCCAGGGCGCGCAGGGATCCGCCGTGGCCGTTGGGCGACAACGCCAGCGAGTCGGGCGTGGCCAGCAGGGCCCGGCCGCTGGGCGGATCGAATGCGGGCATCATGCCCTGCGGAAAGATCATGACGTTGCCCGGATCGAGGCCGAAGCACTGCTGCTGCTCGAAGTAGCGCCGTGTGTCGCCGTCATTCACCGGGCTGGTCATCACGTACCAGGGTACGACGGACCGGTACTTCGTCTGTATCTTGCGAATGAATTCGGCCAGGCAGCGGAATAGCGGCAGGCGGCGCAGCGGCGTTGCCGGATACATGCCTTTCGGTTGATCGGACCCCAGGCGCGTGCCCTGGCCGCCGGCGACGGTGAACGCCGCGACGCGCCCGTCGCGCACGAGCTGTTCACCATGGCGCCGCGCCTCAGCATATTTCGGTGCCAGATTGGCCGGCGCAACGTTGGGGTACCAGGGCGCCGGTTCGATCTGCGCAGGCACCCCTTCCTGCGGGGTTCGCAGGACGTGAGATTCGATGAGCCGCCCGATCTGCGCCCAGTCGATCGCCTCTACTTGTTGCAGCAGACGCTCGCGACCCGCGGCGTCCAAGTCGTCATAAAAATGAAGCACGTGCTCCTGGCCGACCTCGGCAAGAGCCCGCCGCGCCGCGGTAAAGCGGTCAGAGATGTTTCGGGTCTCAGGCAAGCTTGTTCTCGCTTCACATCACGCGCGTTGAGTCGCAGGAGTTTAGGCGACGAAGTCCGCCATGCAAGCCGGGGATCTCGCCACAGCGGCCCAAGAAATGCGTCGACGTTGCTGGAGCATACGTGGTCGGCACGTATGAAGCGCCACTTTCATTGCACAGGATTGGCTGGGTTGAGAGGGTTCTGAATCGTGGCTGTCCGGACAGGCGCATGTTGATATTCAACATACCCCTGATCGGATCCCGTAAATCCTGAAGATTCTGTGATCCTGTCAACTCTTCGACGCCAGATACCGCACGATCGCCACCGCCGCGGTGCAGGCGGTCTCGATGCGCATGACGTGCGTGCCGAACGACCATGGCGTACAGCCGCCGGCCACGGCGGCGGCCTGTTCCTGGTCGGTCAAGCCGCCTTCGGGGCCGATCAGGATCAGCACCTTCTCGGCGCCGCGCAGTAGATGGGCCAGGTTGTCCCCGTTGGCATGCGTGTCCGCGATCGGCGACCCCAGCAGTCGCACGTCGTGGGTTTGCCGGATCAACTCATCGATTGTGGCCGGTTGATCGACCTTAAGAAGGTGCGCCCGGCCGCACTGTCTGGCCGATTCGATCGCGGTCTTTTCGAATCGTCTTCGGTTGATACGGCCAGGATCGACGGCGGCGAGCCGGCAGCGCAGAGGCACGAGTTGGTCGGCGCCGACCTGGCTCAACGCCGCGGCCATCGCGGTGCCGCGCGGTCCCTTGGGAATGGCGCACGCGGCGTCGATGGTCGTCGCCGGTGGCGGAACGGACTGCACGGAAGTCAACCGCAGCATCGCCGGCTGATGAGCGCCTCTCGCCCATTGTTCGACGCGGGCAACTCCGACGCCGCCGCATCCATCGAACACCTCGACGTGATCGCCCACGCCCAGGCGCAGCACGGTCTGCGCGTGGTGCGCCTGGGCCGAGTCGAGGGCAACCGCATCGTCCGATAACGGTTTGTGGCGGTTCAGATGCGGTGTGTAGAAGCGATGCACGGGTATGTCCGCGTCGGGGTCGGGAAGTTCAGGACGGGTGATAACGTGTCGATACTAGGCCTGACGGCGTCTTTGATCTGCGCTCATCATCGCAGAGGTTGCCGGCGCCGGCCAACTGCGGACGCGACTTGTCCGCTATGGGATCGGCCTTCCCATGCCCGACCAGATCCTTCAAACACCGAACGGCGGTGACGATCCTCAAGAGGACGCGGATCTCGTCTCGCAACTCGAGACGTTGCTTTCTGAAGACGGTGATTCGGATGCATCGGCCGAGGTCCGGGCGGCCGTCATCTCCAACGACAGGCCGGACGCCGACGCCGACGACTTCGAGACGCTGTCCAAGGAAGTCGAATCGCTGCTGGGTGGACCGGTAGACCGTGCGGTCGATCGGATCGGTGAGCCCGATGTGGTCGGGTCAGGCGAAACGTTGGCCGTTGACCATGCCGCCGAGCGTCGAGAATCTTCCGAAGCCGTCGATTCCACCGCGCGCGATACGACCGACCCTGTCACCGCCGATCAACACGATCAGTCCGACATCGCCGTCGTGCCCGCCGAGGTCGTGACCGAATCTGTCACGCCGACCCGCATCGACGCGCCGGTCGCTGCTGAGGCCCCGCTCGAAGCGTCGAACGAACAGCCTGAAGACGACTCCGCAGCACAGGCGAAGGAGCAGGTCGCCGAAGCGGCGCCGACACTGGAGCAGGTCGACGCGATGCTCGCGGAGGGAGCGGACGCCGCCGTCGGCGACGACTTCGAGACCGTCGGCGACACGAATGGTGAGGCGCCGGCCCGACACGTCGACGCCCACAGCGCCGCGGATGCCGTGGACCCAACACCGGCGCCCGCGCCGAAGCCGCAGCAAGCCCGTCCGATCGAGGGCCGGTACCTGACGCCCGAGCAGATCCTGTCGGGCAACGTCAGTGAAGAAAACCCTGATGAATCGGCCGCCGCTGTAGAACCGCCTGTGCCGGAGCAGCAGATCGGAGCCAATACGGAACCGCAGCCCGTCGCGGCCGCGGCCCCGTCACTTCTGCAACGCCTGCTCACTTTCCTGCGACCCCGCGCGGTAGGCCTTCCCGCAAGGCTTCGACGCCTTTGCGCGTGGATCAATCGCCCGGTGAATCGCATGACACCGGTCAGGCGAACCGCCGTCGGCTACGTCGCCCTGGTGACGACGTTCAACGCGTCGGTGCTTCTGATAGGCAAGCTGATCGGCGTCGTGCTCGGCTACTGATCACCGTGCGAACTCATCCGCAAATTTCTTTTCGCGCAGCATCTGATCGCTGGGCAGCATCGTGATGCAATCCCACGGGCAGACCTGGGCGCACAGCGTGCAGCCGATGCAGCGGGGCAGGTCGATCGTGCACAACTGCATCACGAGAGCGTGGTCGGGCCCCGGGAGTGTGTCGATGCAGTCCACCGGGCAGACCGACACGCACGCCTCGCAGCCGGTGCACAAGTCTTCGTCGAGAAGGGCCAGTTGTTTGGGAATCTTCTTCGGCATGTGGGTCGCATTGTAGCGTGATATATTGCCCGCATGCGGTACGCGGTGATCATAGCCGGCGGATCGGGCACGCGTCTCTGGCCGATGAGCCGGGCGCGTCTGCCCAAGCAGCTCATTCCGTTCATCAAGGGCCAGAGTCTTCTCCAGATCGCTCTGGACAGGATGGAAGGGTTGCTCGACGCGTCGCGCATCTACATCTGCGCCGGCGAAACACATCGCGACGCGATCCTCTCCGGCGTGCGCGGGGCCGCGTCAGAACTTTACCTGGGTGAGCCGACCGGACGCGACACGCTCAACGCCGTCGGTTACACCGCGGCCATCATCAACCGACTGGACCCGGAGGCAGTCATCGGCGTTTTCACCGCCGACCATCTTATTAAAGAGGTAGATCGCTTTCAGCAGGTGGTGACCCGCGGCTACGAGTTGTGCGAATCGAAGCCCGACACGCTGGTGACGTTCGGGATCAAGCCGACCGGGCCGGCGACGGGCTACGGCTACCTCAACCTCGGCGACACCATCGATTCGGCCCACGGCCCGTCGGCGCCTCGCGTTGTTGACCAGTTCAAGGAAAAGCCGGTGGCGGCCGACGCCAGAGCATACATCGACGCGGGCCCGGAAAAGTACCTCTGGAACAGCGGCATGTTTGTCTGGCGTGCCACGACGCTGCTGGACTGCATTCGCCGCTACGAGCCGCAGAACTACGCGCTGCTGGAACGGATCGCCGACGCCTGGGGAGGTTCGGATCGAAGCGAGGTGTTGGCGGACGTCTATCCGACGCTGAAGAAGATCAGCATCGACTACGCCGTGATGGAACCGGCATCGCGCGATGACGCAGTGACCGTCGCTGCCTTTGCCATGCCCCTGACCTGGCTCGACGTCGGCAGCTGGCCCGCCTTTCGCGGCGCGTGCGACCAGGACGACAAAGGCAACGCCCTCGCCGCCGAGCGCCGAGTCCTGCTCGACTCCAGCGGCACCCTGGTGGCGTCGAACGACCCCGATCACCTGATCGCCGCCGTCGGTTGCGAGGATCTTTTGATCGTGCACACACCCGACGCGACGCTCGTCTGCCGCGCCGACCGCGCCGAAGACATCAAGAAGCTGCACGAAATCGTGGGGAAGAAATTCGGGGAGCAGATGCTGTGAAAGGAGGGCGAGACGCGGGTGAGCGCCCTGCAACCACGGGGGCAATGCAAGGGCGATGATTGAGGGACGGTCGTCGCGTGCGGTCTAACCCCTTGGCTGCAACGCAACGCGTTGCAGTTCATTGGTACAAGCGTCTTGTTTGCACGGACTGCAGGGCGTTGCCCTGCAGCGACGGGGTTAAGTTTCAGGCGGCGATCAACGACAACTCACCGCAACTGAGCCAAGCCTGTGGCTGCATTACAACGCGTTGCGGTTCATGTGAGCAGGCTTCGTCCATCCCAAAGTGGAAACGGCGATTTGCCAATGACCAATAACCTGGTCTTTGCCACTTCCCAGCAAAACTCTTGACATAAAGACCGTCCACCGCTAAGCACAATACTTCCGGCCATGTCGCGAGACGAAAGAGAATGACCGGGGCACCATTTCTTCATGAGACGGCAAAAATCGCTACGGCGCACCAAGGCGCAGCGTGCGCGAGAGCTGCGGCGGCGCAGGGCTCGCACGTTCGCCACCGAACCGGTCGTTCTGGAATCGCTTGAGCGGCGACTGCTATTTACCGCCGCGGTGATTGCGAGCGTCAGCCCGCTCGAGAACAGCCACGCGGCGGCCATCTCCACGGACATCACGGCGACCTACGACCAGAACATCGACGGCGCGACGGTGAATGATCAAACGTTCGCCGTGCACGCGATGCAGACGGGTCGGATCGTCAACCCGCCGCACGGCAGCGCGATCAGCGTCGTCGGCGACACGATCACGTTCAACCCGGACAATGACTTCAAGCCGGGCGAGACGATCCAGGTGATCGCGACGGACGGTATCGACAACCTGCTGGCCGAGCCGTCCCCGCCGCGCGTGTGGACGTTTCGTGCGGCAACGTCGGGGGGCGGTGATTTCGTGGACAGCGCGCAGGAACTGGGCGATCACAACAGCCGCGGCGCGGTGCTTGGGGACCTGGACGGCGACGGCGACCTGGATGCGTTCGTCGCCAACACCGGGCAGGGCAATCGCGTCTGGATCAATGACGGCAAGGATCACGGTGACGCGCCGGACACGTTCGGCACGCTTCTGTCGAGCGACGGGGCGCGCCATCTGGCCTCGGTCCCGAGGCTGGGTTCTTCGCGCGACGTCGACACGGACGGCCAGCCCACCGCCGGCGCCGACGGCGACGACAACGCGGCGGTGGATGATGAGGACGGCGTCGCATTCGCCCCAACGATCATCGCCGGGGATCTGTCCGCCAACGTGACGGTCAACTCGAGCGGCGCCGCCCTGCTCGATGCGTGGATCGACTTCAACGGCGACGGCACTTTCGCGGGTGCCAGCGAACGGATATTCGCTTCGCAACCGGTGGTCGCGGGCAACAACAATCTGACGTTCATCGTGCCGGCCGACGCGCGGCAGGGATCGACGTTCGGTCGATTTCGCATCAGCACAACCGGCAATCTGGGGCCGCGCGGGCCGGCGACCGACGGCGAGGTGGAGGACTACCTGATGACGATCGCGAATTCCCCGGGGATCGGACAGTTCATCGACAATGGCCAGAACCTGGGCACGCAGCAGAGCCGCGGCTCGGCGCTGGGCGACCTGGACGGCGACGGCGACCTCGACGCGTACGTCGCAACTACTTTTCTCCGGGACGCGTCTGGCTCAACGACGGCAGCGCCAACTTCACCGACAGCGGACAGAGCCTGGGCAATCACGATAGCCGCGGCGGTGTGGAGCTCGGCGATGTGGACGGCGACGGCGATCTGGATGTCTTCGTAACCAACTCCCTCCAGGGCAATCGCGTCTGGCTAAATCGGGACCCGCCCAAGGTCATTGAGGTCCTCGTCCGCGGCAGCGCATGGACGCAGCCGTTTCTCGACGAGCTGGACAACCTCGGCCTGGGCGAAGACGGCTACTCGATTCCCGTCGGCAACGCCGATCAGCTCGACGCGCTGCCCTGGTTGAACATCGATCAGATCCTGATCCGCTTTGACGGGGTAGGTCAGCGTCGACCTGACCGACCTGACGCTCACCGGCGTCAACGTCGCCACTTACAGCTTCTCCGGCCTCACTACGGGAACGGGCGTCACCGGAGACTTCGAAGCCGTATGGACGCTGACCGCGCCGCCGGTGGCTGACAAGCTGCGCATCCAGCTCGACGGCACGGGCGGCGCCGCCGTGACCGGAACGGCCGGTAATGTTCTCGACGGCGAGTGGACCGACACCGTCAGCACCTATTCCTTCGGGCGACCACGTCGCCGGTGGCGACTTCGCCTTCCGCTTCAACGTCCTGCCCGCGGACTTCAACGGCGACGGCCAGGTCACGCTCAACCCAGACGTGCAGAATATGCTCAGCGGTCTGGGCTCGACCATCGGTGCAGGAGACTACTAGCCTTTTATCGACTACAACGGTGACGCCTTCATCACGCTGAACCCCGATGCGCAGACGCTGCTGGCCCAAGCGGGTGCCACCCTGCCCGCGGGCGAACCTAGTGGATCGGGTGTCGTATCCGCGGGATCGTCAGCGCCCGGCGGCACGACCGCGGCCGCGCCGTCGTTGGCCACTGCGATACCGAATGCGATAACCGCGGCCGTCGAGCGCGTCATCCCGATCCCACAACGGGCTCACGCAATGCAGCGCCATCTCAATGCCGTGAGATTCGGCCGCGGGCGCGGCGCCATCGAGCCGAGAACCGTTGACGTGCTTGGCGCGTTTCGCAGCAGAACGATCACCGCTCGTGGGGTCTCCGATTCGGCCGATGTGGAGACAGCAGACTCTATTGATTTGCTTGCGGAGGTCGGATCGATCTTCTGACATCCCCGTTGTGGGGTGGTCTCCCGACCAACCCATCACTGCGCTTGCGGCTTGTACCACCACCCAGGCGCGCGAACGTAACTGCCGGGACGACTTCGGAATCGACGATAACTGGGTCAACCACATACCCATACGCTGCGCGCGTTCTGCCAACCGAGCACGTTCACTTTTGATGTGAGAATCAGCCCGCTTGACTGGATATGATCCGGACTGGTGCGGGAGAAATTCGGGTTAGGCACGCGAGCATCGCGTCATTCTGTGTCGTACTCAAAGGAGTCTGAGAAACTGCTCGACGGTCATCCCAGCGTCGCGAACAATGCCGGACATGGTAAACGCGTTCACCGGATTGTGCCTGGGTATCGTAATGATCCGCGTATCGTCAGTCATGACAATGTGTTTGACTTCTCTGGCGATTCGAAAACCAGCCTTTTCGAGTGCCCGTACTGCGTTCCGGTGATTGATGCCCGGAAGCTTCGGCATGACTACACGGAGACTTCGATTTCCCGGACATCAGCGCCTTGAAGCTGCTCGGCGGCTACCGTGAGATACTCGCGGATGGCATCTCGGATGTTCGCCAACGCTTCATCTTCGGTGGCGCCCTGAGACCAGCAACCCGGCAGTCCAGGGACGCAGATGCTGTAACCTTCTTCAGTTTTGCGAAGGGCAATTTTGTATTTCATTTGATCCTTGCTGCAGCGATTGAACCGGACAATTATACACCGCAGAACCGGGATGATTCATTAATCATTCAGGTTCAGGCCCTTGCCTGTGTTTCTCCTCCGCATCCAGCCGCAGAAAGTCGCGCAGGATCGCCGCGGCGGCGACGGCGTCACGGCGCGACTTGGTTTTGCGGCTGCTCAAACCCGTCTCGCGCAAGGCGCTTTCGGCCTCGTGGCTTGTGAGCCGCTCGTCGACCAGATGCACCGGCAGGCCGAACGCATTTTCCAGCTGCTGCGAGAATTGCCGCGCCCCCTTTGACGCGGGGCCCTCGCTGCCGTCCATGTTCAGGGGAAGGCCGAGCACCAGTGCGTCGGCGCCATGATCCTCAATCGCGTCGGCGATGCGCCGAAGCCTTTCTTTGGCCTTCGAAGTTTCGATGACCTGCAGCGGCAGGGGAATCCGCGTCCGGTCGTCCGCCACGGCGAGACCCGTGCGCTTCAAACCGTAATCGATGGCAATGTATTTCATCAACGGGCTTGGATTGGCAACACTATTTCCCTGCGACACGCCTTCACCGCTCGACCATTGGACAAGGCATTCGGTCACGCGACAGGGAGACAAGGAATTCCGTTGCTCGCTATTCACTCGCAACGGCCCGTTCGTCGCTTCGTCGCTCCGTCGTTCAGTCGCTCTCTTCCGGCAACACCACCATCGCCACTTTCTTGATTCCCGGCTGTCGGCGCAGGCTTTCCAGCATCGCCTCGGGCGGAGCGACATCGACCCTGAGCACCATCAGGGCGGTGTCGTCGCGCCGGCTGATCGCCATGTCGGCGATGTTGATTTCGGCGCTGCCGAACTGCGAGCCGACCAGGCCCACCATGCCGGGCCGGTCGTCGTTCTGGATCAGCACCATGCATCCGACGGGGATCATATCCATGTGGTAGCCGTTGATCTCGACGACGCGGGGCCGCATGTCGTCGAAGACGCGGCCGGCGATGCGGTGCGGTACGTCGCCGCGCCGGCCGTCCGCGGCCAGTTCGATGGCCAGATCGGGTCCGCGTGACGATCCCGTGTCGGTGGTGATCGTGCGCAGGGTAATCCCGCGCTGTTCGGCGATGTGACCGACGTTCACAAGATTCACCGGAACGTCGAGGTGGCGCTGCAGCAGACCGATGAGGCTGATTCGCTCGATCGTCGTGGCCGCCGATGCCAGATCCGCCCGGGAGATCTCCAGCGTCACGGCGCTGACGCGTTCAGTGATCATCGGGTCGATCAGGCGCGACATTCGGTTGGCCAGGTCGACGAAGCAGGCTTGCATCGGGTCGAGGTCGAGGTCGAGGCGCAGACCGGTCACGTTGACCGCGCCGCGGACCGAGCGACCCCTCAGGAATTCCAGAACCGACGAGGCGGCATCGATGCTTACGGCCTGCTGGGCTTCGACCGTGCTGGCTCCCAGGTGCGGCGTCAGGAGGACCCTGGCGTGTTTTCGCAGCGGATGTTCGTGGGGCAGAGGTTCGTTTTCGAAAACGTCCAGGGCCGCGCCGCCCACCTTGCCGGAATCCAGCGCGATGACCAGATCGGCCTCGTCGACGACGCCGCCGCGCGAGGCATTGATGATCATGACGTCGTCGCGACACAGCGCCAGCGTCTGCTGGTTGAGCTGCCCGCGAGTCTGATCGTTCAGCGGCACGTGAAAGGTGAGAATGTCAGCCAGGGGAAGGATGTCGGTGAACTTCTCGACCATGCGCACCTGGCCGTCCATCATCGTCGAGGCGTTGATGAAGGGGTCATAGCCGACGACCGTCATGTCGAACGCCAGGGCGCGCTGGGCGATAGTCCGGCCAATGCGGCCGAAGCCCACGATGCCCAGTGTTTTGCCCGCGAGCTGCCGGCCGTCGAAGGCGCTGCGGTCCCATTGGCCACCGACCATCGAATGGTGGGCGGCGCCGATGTGGCGGGCCAGGCCGAGCATCAGGGCAAAGGTGTGCTCGGCGGTGGTGATCGTGCTGGCTTCCGCGGAATTGAGTACGAGAATGCCGGCCGCCGTGGCCGCGTCCAGATCGATGTTGTCCACGCCGACCCCGGCCCGCGCGATCACCTTGAGGCGGCCGGGCTTCGTCAGCACCTTCGCGGTGACCTGCGCGCCGCTGCGGACGATCATGCCGTCGTAGTCCCCGACGATCGCTGCCAGTTCCTCAGCGTTTTGGCCCGGTTTGCTGTCCACGGTGGCGTCGGTCTGGGCGCGGATAAAGGCCAGCCCCTCGGCCGCCAGCTCGTCGGCGGCCAGGATGCGGAACGTGGTTGATTTCGACGCCGGGCGTGTCGGGGTTCGTGTCGTCATGCGACGGTCGATTCGGTTTGGTGGGCCGACGCCACCACTTTAAACGCTTCGTACGCGGCTGCGACGGTCTGTTCGACGCACACCTTGTCATGGGAGGTGCTGATGAACCAGGTCTCGAACTGGCTGGGCGGCAGCAGGACGCCGCGCTCCAGCATGGCATTGAAAAACAGCGCAAACGCGCCGGTGTCGCAAGCCGCGGCCTGTTCGTAGTTGACCACGGTTCCCTGGCGTTCGTCGCCCGTAAAGAAGCAGCCGATCATCGACCCGACGCGCGTCACGTACACCGGAACATCGGCGTCCGCCGCGCCCCGGTTGAGGCCCGCCGCCAGGGCCGCGCCGGTCTGCTCGAGCCGGGCATACGCCTGCCCGTCGCGGAGCGCTTCCAATGTCGCGATGCCGGCCGCCATCGCCAGCGGGTTGCCGCTGAGTGTACCGGCCTGATAAGTGGTGCCATCCGGGGCGAGCAGTCTCATGATCTCTTCCCGGCCGCCGTACGCGGCGCACGGCAGTCCGCCACCGAGGATCTTCCCGAGGCAGGTCAGATCGGGCAGCACGGTGTAGAGCTCCTGCGCGCCGCCGTACGCGACGCGGAACCCGGTCATCACCTCGTCAAAAACAAGAAGCGCTCCGCTGTGATCACACAACTCGCGCAAGCGTTCGAGGTACCTCACCTGCGGCGGAACACAGCCCATGTTGCCCGCGACCGGTTCGATGATCATGCAGGCGATCGTGTCGCCGTGTTCGTCGAACAGGCGGGCGGCGGCATCGGCATCGTTGAATGGCAATATCAGTGTGTCCGCCGTCACCCCTTGCGGCACACCGGGCGAACTGGGAACGCCCAGCGTGGCCGCTCCGCTGCCGGCCTCGACCAGCAGGGCATCGGCGTGCCCGTGATAGCCCCCGGTGCACTTGATCAGCTTCGATCGCCCCGTCGCGGAGCGTGCCAGGCGGATGGCGCTGAGGGTCGCCTCGGTGCCGCTGTTGACGAACCGCACCACGTCGATCGACGGTACGGCTTGCGTCACCATTTCGGCCAGACGGGTCTCGGCCTCCGTCGGCAGGCCGAAGCTGGTGCCCACGGCCGCGGCCTCCTGGATGGCACGCAGTACCGGTGGCGCCGCGTGGCCGTGGATCAGGGGTCCGAAGCTGCAGACGTAGTCGATGTAGCGGTTGCCGTCGAGGTCGGTCAGGTATGGGCCGCGGCCGGTGGCCGCGAAAACCGGTTCACTTCCGACAGCGCCATACGCGCGAACCGGCGAACTGACCCCGCCGGGCATGACGCGGCGTGATCGCCGGAAGGCTTTGGCCGACCTGGAGTAACGGTTCGACGTGTCGATGGGCGATGCCATGATGCTAGTGTACACGGCCGATCCGAGGCCCGGCCCGCCGATCGCCCACCTTGCCTGCCGGCGGGCGTTGTGCTACAGTTTGTCGCTTGCGCAGAAGTCTCCATGCGTCCGGCAAAGGCCGTATCGTGGATTCCGACGCCACGGCATCGCGGTATGACGCCGCGACCTGGCAGCCCGCGAGGAAAACGCCCGCCGATGGCACTGACGGCCGAAAAAACCCAGGAATTATGTGAATCCTACCGGCGCAGCGATGTCGACTCCGGCTCGCCCGAGGTGCAGGTGGCGCTGCTAACCGAGCGAATCACCCAATTGACAAACCACCTTCGGCAGAATCGGCACGACTATGCGTCGCGTCGCGGTCTGCTCAAGATGGTCAGTACGCGCAACCGGATGCTGCGATTTCTGGCCCGGACAGACCGGCCGAAATACCTTGAACTTATCGGACGGCTCGGTTTGCGCAAGTAAACGTGGAGTCGATGGCAGAATGAGCCGTCGCCCCGAAGTCGAGCGAGGACAAGCCGGGCAAGGCGGCCGAAGCCGACTGAAGGCAGGGGCATTCTGCCAGGGACTCCAATAAGGCCCAACGCTTCCGGCGACGAAGATGGAATCTGGCGAGACGTAGACGGCAGTGGACCCGATGCACCGGCCATCGCGGAATGTGCATCCGGTCTCCTGTCTTCTGCTTCTTCCCACGCGAGTCGGTCGGTAGCGTTGCGGTTGGGTCGGCGCCGCGGTTTCTCCGCACACCGTGCGGCACGGCAAGGTTCACTCGCAGACGCATCAAGCGCAAAGGAACAGAAGCATGACTTTTTCCAGAGTCGAATTGGAACTGGGCGGACGCACGCTCAGCATCGAGACGGGCAAGCTCGCCAAGCAGGCCGACGGTGCCGCCGTCGTGCAGTTCGGAGAGTCGGTGGTGCTGGGCACGGCCGTTCGCTCCAAGCCGCGTGAGGGGATCGATTTCTTTCCCCTGACCGTGGACTACCGCGAGAAGATGAATGCTGCTGGAAAGTTTCCCGGTGGGTTCCGCAAGCGCGAAGGCGCTCCGAACACCAAAGAAATCCTGACCATGCGGAACATCGACCGGCCCATCCGGCCGCTGTTTCCTAAGGGTTATATCGATGAAGTTCAAGTTCAATGCTGGGTTCTGGCCGCCGACGGCCAAAACGAGACCGACGTGCTCGCGGCCCTCGCGGCGCAGGCGGCGCTGAGCGTCAGCACGATCCCGTTCCAGGGGCCGGCGGCGTCGGTGCGTGTCGGCCGTGTCGACGGGCAATTCGTGATCATGCCCACCGAGGCCCAGGCCGAGTATTCCGACCTCGACTTGTTGCTGTCCGGTCACAAGGACGGCATGAACATGATCGAGGTCGGCGCCGGTGTGCTGACCGAGGACGTCGTCGCCCAGGCGATCGAGTTCGGCTATGACCACGTCAAACAGATTGTTGCAAAGCTCGATCAACTCGTCGCCGAGGCGGGCAAGCCCAAGGTGTCCAACCCGGACCTGCCGCCGGACGAGATCACCGAGAAGGTTCGCACGGGCCTCGGCGAAAGCCTGCGATCGGCCAAGACGCACGAGGGCACCAAGCTGCAGCGCCAGGAGGCGGTGAAGCAGGCGATCGGCACGTTTATGGAAAACGCATTTCCCCCGCCGTCGGACGACGCCGGCTACGGCAGCCACGAAAAGTGGCGCACGAGCCTCAAGCACGCCAAGGTCGCGGTGCACGATCTGGAAGAACAGGTGACGCGCGACGTCATCCGATCTGGGCAGCGCACGGACGGCCGGGCCCGTGGCGACCTTCGCCAGATCACCTGTGAGGCCGGCATTCTGCCGCGCGTGCACGGTTCGGCCCTCTTTACGCGCGGGGAAACCCAGGCGCTGGTCACGGTCACGCTGGGGACCGGCAAGAACGAGCAGGTCGTCGAGGGATTGGGCCAGGAATACGCCGAAAAGTTCTACCTGCACTACAACTTCCCGCCGTTTTCGGTCGGTGAAGCCAAACGGATCACGGGTCCGAGCCGTCGCGACATCGGGCACGGCAAACTGGCCGAGCGGGCCCTGATGGGTGTCCTGCCTTCGGTCGAGAAGTTTCCCTACACGGTGCGCGTCGTCAGCGACATTCTGGAGTCGAACGGTTCGTCCAGCATGGCGTCGGCGTGCGGCGGATCGCTGGCTCTCATGGACGCCGGCGTGCCGATCGTCGGGACGGTGGCCGGGATCAGCATCGGCATGATCAGCGCGGACGAGTCGGGCCAGGAAGATATCTATCTCACGGACATCCAGGGCGAGGAGGACCATTTCGGCGACATGGATTTCAAAGTCACCGGAACGCGTGAGGGCATCACCGGGATCCAGCTGGACCTGAAGATCCGCGGCCTGAACATGGACCAGGTTCGAAAGTCGTTTGCCGAAGCGAAGTCGGCACGGCTGAAGATCATCGACATCATGGAGCAGGAGATCGCCACGGCGCGCGCCCAGCTGAGCAAGCATGCCCCGCGGCTGCTGTCGATGTCGATTCACCCGGATAAGATCGGCCGCCTGATCGGACCCGGCGGCAAGACCATTCGGGAACTGGAATCCACCACCGGCGCGACGATCGAGGTCGCCGAGGACGGCACGGTGCAGGTGTCGGCGGTGGGCGCGGGTATGGCCGAAGCGGCCCTGGAGCAGATCGAGAAGCTGTTCGCGGAGGCCAAGGTGGGCCAAGTTTACGATGGTAAGGTTAGTTCAATAAAGGACTTTGGTGCATTCATCGAAATATTCCCAGGCCAGGACGGTCTGTGCCACATCTCCGAACTTGCCGACGGTTACGTCGAGAAGGTCACGGACGTGGTCAAGATCGGAGAACGGATCAAGGTCAAGGTCATCCTGGTAGACGATCAGGGACGCGTGAAGCTGTCGCGGCGGGCCGTGCTCGAAGACGAGCAGAAGCAGAAGGGCGAGACTTCCGTGGCGGCGTCTTAGGCCGTATCCGACAAGTCTGCCTGGCGTCGGCCGGCTGCAAAACCCGAGGACGGCGTCGGCCTGCATCGGCGACCCGCTGCGGGATCGCCTGCTTCGGTCTCCTTGCCCACGTGCTTTTCGCGCGGCCTTGGGCCGAAGGCATACTTGCCGGACACGTCCCATGGCCTACAATAAATAGAGGTTACAGCAAGCGAGGTAGATCAATACGTCAGCATCTATCGAGTCATATGATAACGTCTGGGACCGATCGTCGGTCCCAGGAAGAAACTTTGGCAGGGGTCGATTAAGTCTGCAGGCCATTCCCTGGGCGGTTGTCGCATGGCCGGATTATCTGTTCGCAGCCGGTTCGTTGCCGCACGATATGTCACGAATCCGGATCGCGCGGGTGTGTGGGCACACTCATCTCCTGTGTGCGATTCTCAGCCTGCAGCGCGGTTTCTCCCTGAACCTGGTGTTATGAGCTGGCTGCACCTGCGCCAGGCTTGGTTCGCCGACGCTCAAGAACGCTATGTGCAGGGCGAAAACGCTCTGGTCAGCCCCAATCCGTGTTTCCGTACCGTCTGTATATTTTAATCAGGAGTTGGGCCATGCCAACACGAAGCCGGGTCAAGTGGTTCGACCCCAAGAAAGGGTTTGGCTTTATCGAGGGACCCTCAGGGCAGGACGTCTTCGTCCACTACACGCAGATCAAAGGTGAGGGTTTCCGGTCACTGAAGGACGGTGAGGAAGTGGATTATGAACTGGTCGAGAGTGAGAAGGGCCTTCAGGCCCGCGACGTGCAGCGCGTCACGGACGGCGTCGAAGTGCCCGATCAGGAGGCAGCGGGTGAAAGTGCGGCCGGCGATGAAGCCGCTGATTCAGAATAACGACCCATGGTGTTCTGGATCGGCCTTGCAATTGGTGTCGTCCTGACGATTCCCGTGGCTGCGGTGGCCGCACGGCGCGTCGAGCGGCGCGTTCGCCGGCTGGAGCAACGGGCGCGTTCCACCGAGCGGCTCGCCGAATTGGGCACGCTCACCGGTGGGCTGGCGCACGAAATCAAGAACCCACTTTCCACGATCGGGCTCAATGTTCAATTGATCGAGGAGGATCTCGACACGCTGGCAGCGGCGCAGTCCGAAGCCGTCGGTGCTCCGGCCGCCCTGCCCCAGGACGGTTTGGCGCGGATCCACAGGAGGTTCGAGTCCCTCTCTCGCGAGACGACACGTTTACGCGAGATTCTGGATGATTTCCTGCGCTTCGCCGGTCGGGTGAAACTCGACCGCGTGGCGACAGACGTCAACGTCCTTCTGGACGAACTCGTCGATTTCTTCGAACCGCAGGCGGCAGCCGTAGGCGTGCAGATCCGCACGCAGCTGGCGGCGGACCCGGCGACGGTCATGGCCGATTCGTCGATGCTCAAACAGGCCGTTCTCAACCTGATGATCAACGCGACCGAGGCGATGCGCCAGGCACGGGCTTCCGGGCCCGGGGGGTCGGCCCACGGCGGGTCTGACGAGTTGATCATCCGTTCCGAACGGAAGCGCAGTGACGGACGGCAAATGGTGATCGTTCACGTGACCGATACGGGGCCGGGTCTCGCCACGGACAGCGACGACAAAATCTTCCGGCCGTACTTCTCGACCAAGAGTGGCGGGACCGGCCTTGGCCTGCCCACGGCGCGCCGGATCATCGAGGAACACGGCGCCACGATCCACGTCCACAGCGAGACGGGGCGCGGTTGTGACTTCGTCATCGGCCTGCCGGCGGCGGAAGGGGAAGGCAGAAGTTCAGATTAGACAGGATCACGGGATCGACAGGATTTACAGGATCCGATCGGGGGTGTTGAATATTGTCAGGCGTCCGTCCGGACCACCATGGTTCCGGAATCCTATCGAACCTGTCAACCCGTAGTTGGACGGCTCTCCAAGCGCTGCATCAGATGTTCAATTTCGGATCCGACAGGATCAACAGGACATGGAATGGCGCTGGCAAGGTCTCGCGCCTGATCGTATTCGGTACACAGTCGGATCAGATCCTGTAGATCCTGCCGATCCTGTCAACTCTTGTAGGTTTCTTAAACGATCTCGAAAATCGATTGCGTGCGCAGCACCGTATTCATGCCGCCCTGCAGGTGGTAGCTTTGTATGTGAAACTCTTTCTTGTATTTCTGAGAGTCAAGCATCGTCAGGCAGGTGGAACCGTCCTCGTCTTTCCACTCGTAAAGCATCGCGTCGGATTCGGTGGCGAACGTGCGCAACTCGTCATACGTGGCTGCGTAGAGGTTGTCGATCAGCGATTCAGTCTGCAGCGTGGTCACGTAGCCCAGATCGTTCTCGGGAGGCATTTCGAAGTCTTTTTCGCCCATGCAGGGCAAGGCATGGACCAGGCCCGTCTCGGGCAGGTGGTCGCCATCCACGACCACGGATTCGGTCAGGCAGTTTTCATCCGGCTGGAAGCGGACAACATGACCGGACGAGGTGATCCATGCTTCGATCTCGTACACGCCGTGTCTAAAACTACGCCGGCGCCGCACTTCGAACAGCTCAGGGTGCAACGCCCGACTGTAGATCATCAGTCGGAATACACCAGTATTGCTTGACTTATGGCTTATGCTCATGATTTACCACAAAAAACCCTGATCGTACTGAGTCCACCATTATAACTGCGAAGGCGTATTTGTGAAGCCCCTTGTCGAAAAATCCAAGTTTTATTTCTCTCAGAGGGCCTATGTAGTGTCCAGGCCCGGGTCGCCGATAACTTCTGCGTTATCGCGACGTCGCACGCTCCAGGGTGAAGCCGCAATCTGCTATGGGGTCCTTTAACGACATCTATGTCCGATTGGGACGGATCGCCGACCCGATTGTCGACCAGTCCATGGCCGCCGCCTTGGCCACGGCCTCGCCCGGCGCGGTGAGCCGAATCGCAGGGGTTCTTGTCAAGCGCGGTCGACGCGTTGGCCTCGCTGGCCTGGTCCGTCAGTACCATCGCTTGTCGTACGACGTGCAGGCGCTTCTCGTTCATCGTCTCGATGAACTGGACGGCCCGATGCGGGATGTGGCCGGTCGTCATTCCAGCCGGCAGTCGGCGGAAAACGTCATCGCCCTGTTGCGCCATGGCATGGCGGCCGGCCACGTGTACATCCTGGTCGAACTGATTCGCCACCAGGAAGACGATGTTAGAAAGAAAGCCGCGCAGTGCCTGCTCGATTTCGCCCTGCGGGTGTCGTGTCGCGACAGGACCGCCGAGGCCTGTTCGTGGACGGTGGGTGAGGCACAGTACGTTGATCAGGCGGTCCGCCACGCCGTCGTTCACTACGGCGGGTTGGGCAGGGCAGAGATCCTCGAGGCGTTCATGGTCCTGTCCGGTCGCGGCATGGGCGACGCGGCGGCGGCATTGTCCGACCCGCGTCATCCCGCAGTGGGGCCGATGCGACATGCGCTCGCGGCCTGGCGCGGCCCCGAGATGAATCGTTGCCTGTTGACGATGATCTGCTTGCCCCCCTTGGCCGACTCGGTTCACGAGGCCCTTCGCACCGCGGCGGACCACGGTTCGCTCGGCACGGTCGTGGCCCGTTCTCACCTGCTGCATCACGAACCGACGGCGAAGGCGCTGCGTCGGGCCCATGGCGCCCGGCACCTGGTGCCCGGTGTCGAGACCATTCGGCGCTGGTCACCGTCGCAGACACGGGGATTGCCACGATGGCTTGAGTCGATCGGTCTGTCACCCGCAGTCCAGGTGCTGCGACTGGCCGCGATGAGCCAGGTGGACGATGCGGCGAGCCGTCTGTCGACACTGCGACGGCTCGTCACGCTGGCTCGCGGTCCGGACGACACGGGGGCTGATGACGCGATCGAAACGTTCTGTGATGATCAAGACTCGCGCATCGCGTGCATTGCCTTGCGCTACCTGATTCGGTGCAACTGGCCCGGATTGGCTCACCTTCTGGCCCGACTGGTCAACTGCGACCACCCTGCGGTTCGCCGGATCGCCGCCGCGCGGTTGGGCCCCATCGCATTCGATCGCTTCTGGGCGTCCTGGCCCCGGCTCAATGGCCCGAAACGACTTGCGACGGGCCGCGCCCTGATAAAGATCGATCCGCACTTTCACCGCCTGTTGGGAAGCCGACTTGACTGTGGCAACCAGCCACAGGTGTTGCGCGCCCTGTCAATCATTCACACCCTGAACCAGGGCGGCCTGTTCGAACCGGCCCTGGTCGCGCTGGCCCGTGATCGTGATGCCGTGATTGTCTCCGCGGCAGTCATGGCACTTGGATCAGCGGACGGACACGACGCTCAAACCGTCCTGGACAACGCGTTGGATCACGAGGACAGCCGCGTCCGCGCCAACGCCGTAGAGGCGTTGCAGCGCCGCAGTTCCGCTCGACACATGCCACGGCTGACCGACATGGCGCAGTGCGACGAGAACCGACCGCGTGCCAACGCGATTGGCGCTCTGCGGCATCTGCGCCATCCGGACGCGAATGCTGCACTGATCACGATGCTGCAGGATGCACGGCGCATGCATCGGGTCAGCGCCATGTGGCTGGTGGATTCGATGGGAATTGTCGAGGTGGCCGGCAGTGTGGGGCGGTTGTCGATGTGTGATCCGGACGCTGCCGTTCAGGAGCGTGCCGCGGATGTCGTACACAACCTGATCCGATTGCTCGGCGGCAGTCCATCGCGTGACGAAAGCGCCGCCGAGCCGCACGCCGCTGGATCGGTGCCCGCGACACGGGGGAGCATGGTGCAATGACCACGCTCGCGGATCTAGCGAACAACGAACGATTGAGGACCGTCGTTCATCCGATGATGGACCATTGGCACGACCGTTTGATGTCGCTCGGATTCGTCTCGGTCGGCCTGCTGCTCGTCGTGACCGCGCTCCTGGGATGGCACTCGTGGCGCCGGCACCTCACGCGCCACCAGCGGACACGGCCGATCGCAACGTTCCTGGAATTGGCCCGGTCGCTGCGGCTGGCGTGGTATGACCAGATCGTGCTGCTGTTCATCGCGCGACAGCAGGGTCTTCCTTCCGCTTTGACCCTGCTGCTGTCCGGTGCCACGCTGCGGCACCACGCACGACGCTACACCGCCGGATTCGGCCACCTGCGCCGCGCCGCGGTGATGGGCCGCGTGGCCGCGATTCGACGCGTCCTGCAAGCGGACCAAGCGACGACTGTCCAGGCCATCCATGCCCCTTGAGATCGAACTCAAAATGCGGCTGGAATACCCCGAGGCCCTTGAGGCGAGGCTCAAGGCTCTGGGAGCGAATCGCCGCGGCCCGGTGATGGAGCAGAACACCTATTACGACACATCGGCGGCAGATCTTCGCCGCGCCGGCCAGGGGTTGCGCCTGCGGATCGAGCATCCAACCGAAGGTGGGCCGCCGCGGGCGATCGTGACCCACAAGGGGCCGCGGGCCCCGGGGCCGCTCAAGACGCGGCAGGAAACACAGGTGCAGGTGTCGGATTCCGGGCAGGCCGCGGAACTTCTAGAAGCGCTCGGTTACCGACCGGTGCTTTTTTTTGAGAAACGCCGCCGCCGCTGGCAGCTGGACGATTGCAGCGTTGAAATCGACAGCCTTCCGTACATCGAAGACTACGTGGAGATCGAGGGTCCGAACGAGCAGGCGGTCCTCGCCGCGCGGGTCCGGATCGAGATGGACAAGGTGCCCCTGGTCAAGAAGAGCTATCTCGGACTGCTG
>CAUZBA010000009.1:0-23064 GCA_963577635.1 Phycisphaerae bacterium | reverse complement strand
AAGCGACGACCATCAGAGGATCAGTAACAGGAGCTTGACGTCCCGCCGCGAGCGGGTGATATTACGCACCGAGCGCTGCACTTTTCGTCCGCCACCCGGCGCACTTTTGCTCCGCCCTTCACACTTTGAATCGATCACCGAACGCCTCGAGCAGCTCGATTCCATCGTCGCCATCCACGCGCAGATCGCCGAAGATGGTCGTGTCCGAGGTGATTCGCTCTTCCGGGACAGCGAGTTGCTCTGAAATGAATCGAATGACGCGGTCGGTCAGGTCGCGGCCCATGCGAAATCACCATGCGCAGTTCGAGCAGCGAGCCAGAAACGATGAATGGCAGCAGTCGGCGACGCCGACTGCTGCACCATCACCAACGACAGCCTATCGCTTGGAAAACTGGAAGCGCTTGCGGGCTTTGGGCTGGCCGGGTTTCTTGCGTTCGACCTCGCGCGGGTCGCGGGTGAGCATGCCATGGTCGCGAAGGTGAGGTTCGAGCGTTGTGTCGTAGCGCTTCAGGGCGCGGCTCAGGCCGAGGACGACGGCGCCCGCCTGGCCGGTAAAGCCTCCGCCCTTGACGTTGACGAAGACGTCCAGGTTGCCCTCGGTCTTCGTGACCTTCAGGGGGTTGACCACGTCGTTGCGGTCGCGCAGCTCAGAGAAATGGCGATCGATTTCCCTGCCGTTGACCAGGTACTTGCCCTCGCCCGGGCGGATGCGCACGCGGGCGACGGAGCTCTTACGGCGACCGAGGCCCCAGTAGAAGCCGGCCTTGTCGGGCTCGGCCACGGGGACGCGCTCTGCGGTGGCGGTGGGTTCGGAAGTTTCGGTGGTCTTGGTTTCGGCCATTCGTCTGCTCTGCGGCTATTCTGCGGCTACTTGCTGAAGGGCAGGGCGTTCGGAGCCAAACTCCGGAGCCAATTCGGGAGCCAATAATGTAGTCGGCTGTTGGGCCTGGTGGGGGTGGTCCTCGCCGCGATATATTTTCAGCTTCGTCAGTTGCTGGCGGGCGAGGCGGTTCCTGGGCATCATTCGGCGCACCGAGCGATGCAGCAGCTTCTCAGGCCTATTCTCGAGCATCCACCGATAGCTGTACCGCTTCTGGCCGCCGGGGTGACCGCTGTAGGTCTGAAACATCTTCTGATCCGGCTTCGAGCCGGTGAGCCGGATCTTTTCGGCGTTGGTGACCACGACAAAGTCGCCCACATCCTGGTGCGGCGTGTATTGCGGCTTGTGCTTGCCGCGCAGGATCGTCGCCAGACGCGTGGACAGGCGCCCGAGGACCTGGTCGGTCGCGTCCACGTGGAGCCATTGCCGCTCCACTTCATCCTTCCAGGTCATTTGGGTCTGACGGTTCATTGGCGCGTCCTGTCCTGCCTCCGCCCCGCGGTCGGCTGGAGCGAATCCCCTAGTTTATCGAGGGCCCCGGGTCTGTCAACGAGGCCGGTTCGTTCGCCACGGGCCGGGTCCGAAACGGCCGCTGCCTGGTCGGCGGCTCCCGGGACCCGGCTTCGATCCCTTCCACGTCACAGGCTATCGTTCATGTGATGAGGACGGTGCCCGAAACGCAGAATTCTTCGGTCGTGTGGGCCGCGGGTGTGGTCGCCGGGATACCGGCGCTGCTGCTTATCGGCTTTGCCCTGGCCGATCCGTCGGCCGCGGGGCCGCGACTGGCGGCCGAGTTCCATCGCGGCGTCAACCATGCCCACATGCATCGCCGCGGTCGGGGATACGGATCTCAGATTTCGGCCGGGCAGCTGGCTGAGCTGCGCCGCATCGGTGTGGATTCGATTGCGATCACGCCATTCGCCTACCAGCACGGAGCCATGTCGGACCAATTGGCGGGTTTCACGGGCCGCGGCGGGGACACCGAGTTCTTCAGCGGCACCGACTCGACCATGACCGATGCCGACATCGCCGATGAGGCGAGGCACGCGCACGACCTTGGCATGCGCGTCGTCCTGAAACCGCACATCTGGTCGAACGATTTCTGGGGCGCGGGCGAGTGGCACGGAACCGTGCGGCAGCGATCCGCCGAGGCCCACGAGAAATGGTGGTCTTCGTACCGCGCGTTTATCCTCCACTACGCACGCATGGCCGAGCGCAGCGGGATCGAAGTCTATTGTGTCGGCACCGAGCTGGTGAAGATGACGACGGGCTACCCGCGGCAGTGGCGCCGCCTCATCGCCGACGTGCGCCGCGAGTACCGCGGCGCACTGACGTATTGCGCCCATCACGACGAGGAATTCGAAAAAATCGAGTTCTGGCAAGACTTCGACTACATCGGCCTCTCGGCCTATTTCCCGCTCGACGCGCCGCCGAGTGCCGATACCGCCCGCCTCGCGAAGGCCTGGCAGCCCCATCGCAAGCGCATCGCGGCCGTGGCCCGACAGGCCGGAAAGCCGGTGCTGTTTCTGGAGGTCGGATACCGTCCGGTCTCCGACACCCACCGCAAGCCCTGGCGCTACACGGGAGGCACCTTCGATCTCGACGCCCAGCGCCGCGCGTACGAAGCGATGTTCGTTTCCCTGTCCGACGCTCCCTGGTGGAAGGGCGTCTATTTCTGGAAGACGTTCACCAGCCCGCGCCGCCGCTCACGCAAGGTTCCCGCCGAGACCTTCACCTTCCGCGACCGCCCGGCGGAGCAGGTCGTCGCCGAGTGGTTCGGTGCCGGTGATTAACGAGGAATTTGACAGGATCACGGGATCGACAGGATTTACAGGATGGGATTGGGGGTGGTTGAATGACGACAGGCGCGCCCTTCCGTGGCGACACGAAACAATCCTGTCAATCTGTCAATCCTGTCAATCCTGTCAACCCCCAAACTCAGTTGTCGTTACAACGTTAATGAATCAGGCGGGATCAACAGGATTCACTGAGTGGGATCGTCAGTTTCGAATGTCAGTCATCGCGTTGATCCGGATCAACACGAAAAAAATCCTGTCGATCCTGCAGATCCTGTGATCCTGTCAACTCCGGCGCAGGTGACTAAGTGGAGAATTGACAGGATCACGGGATTGACAGGATTTACGGGATTGGATCGGGTATGGCTGATTGTTGACAGACGCAGATGCCCGGCTCAACAAGAAAAGAAGATCCTGTAGATCCCGTGATCCTGTCAACTCCCCCGTGAATTCGCCTCAGCCCGCCACCTTTTCGGCGTCGGACAGAAGGGCGTCGACTTCTTCGGCCTGCGTGTCGAAGCTGCTCATCATTCGAAACATGTTCCAATCCGGATCCCCGAAGGGGTAGTAGGCGTGACCGGCCCGGCGCAGGGCTTCGTCGGCGGCGTCGCTCAAAGTGACGAATACGCCGTTGGTTTGCGTCTCGAAGCGGATCTCGAAACCGTGTCTTTGCAGTCCCTCGCCGAGGCGCGTCGCCATCTGATTGGCGTGGGCGGCATGACGCAGCCACGCGCCGTCGCGCAGTGCCGCGGCGAACGGCGCGCTGATGAAGCGATGCTTACTCACGAGGTGACCCAGGCTCATTCGGTGGAAGGGGAAGGCGGCCCTGGCCCGCTCGAAGACGCGGCCGTCTTCCTGTGGGAACAGCAGGACGGCTTCGCCGCACGCCAGTCCGTTCTTGGTGCCGCCGAAGCTCAGCGCGTCCACGCCCGCGTGCACCGTCAGGTCGCGCGGGTCGCACCCCAGTGCCGCAACCGCGTTGGCGAAGCGCGCCCCGTCCACGTGGAAACGGAATCCGGCGGCGTGGGCGGCGTCGCAAAGGGCCGCGGTTTCCTCGGCCGTGTAGAGATTGCCGAACTCGGTCGGGTTGGCGATCGTCACGACACCGGCTTGCGGTTCGTAGACGCTGCCTTCAACACCAATCCGGGCCCGGGCCACATCGTCGGGCACGAGCTTTCCGGTTTCGGTGGGCACCGCCACGGAGCGGCAGTGCGCAACGCGCTCGGGCGTCGTGGACTCCTTCGTGTGGTGGTGGCTGCGAACGTGGCTGATCACCTGCTGCCAGGGCTCGGTCAATGAGGCGAGGGCGAGGGAGTTGGCCGCCGTGCCGGTGGCCACGAACCAGGCCTCGGTGCGGTCGCCGAAGATCCGGCGCAGCTCCGCCACTGCGTCGGCGGTGAACGGGTCGTCGCCGTAGCCCACGGCGTGGCCCCGGTTGGCGTCGATGATCGCCTGGAGCGCCTCGGGGCACAGGCCCGAGTTGTTGTCACTGCGAAAGGTGCGCAAGGCGGTGATTGCTCCAGGTGAAGGGAGGATCTTGACAGGATTTACAGGATTAACAGGATCGGAACGATCTGCAGGAGATCTTGTTCGTGTTGTTCCACATCGATACGGCTGTCATAATTCGCCCGCCCACGATCCCATCCTGTAAATCCTGTTAATCCTGTCAACTCTCCTCTATGATCCTGTCACTCCGGAGTAATTGGAACCCGCGTGCGATCCGTAGAATCGAAGGGAGGCCCGTATGCTCGTGGCTGTGACGGGCGCGTGTGGAAGCGTCGGCAAACCTACGGTGGATGAGCTGCTGGCTCAGGGGTACGAGGTCCGTTGCCTCGACCGGGTACCACCCGATCACTGGCGATGCCCGTTCTTCAATGTCGACACGGCCGATTTCGGACAGGTGGTCGGCGCGCTGCACGGCTGCGACGCCGTGATCCACCTCGCGGCCATTCGAAGCCCCGTGGGATGGCCTGCGCACGTGGTCTACACCAACAACACCGTGTCCAACTACAACGTTCTCGAGGCCGCGGGAGTCCTTGGGATCAGGAAGGTGTGCCTGGCTTCGAGTGTCAACGCGATCGGCTTGGGGTACAGCCGCGAACCGACCTTCGACTATTTTCCGGTCGATGAGAACCACCCGACGCGCGCCGAGGACTGCTACAGCCTCAGCAAGTGGTGTGGCGAGCAGCTGGCGGACGGCTTTGCCCGTCGCCACCCGGACATGACCCTGGTCAGCTTCAGATACCACGCGGTCCTGAGGCCCGAGGCCTACGCGTCGTGGCGGAACTCAGAAACCCAAAAGAAGGCCAACGACCCCAGCGGCCTCTGGGGTTATTGTGATCATCGCGACATCGCGCGGGCCAACCGCCTGGGGATCGAAGCTCGATGGACAGGCCACGAGGTGTTCTTCCTCACGGCGCCCGACACGCGGACCGACACGCCGTCGCGCGATCTGGCGGAGCAACATCATCCGGACGTTCCGATCCGGGGCGACTTGTCGGGCTGCAAGAGCTTCTTCGACTGCGCCAAGGCGGCGAAGCTGCTGGGATGGGAGCACGAACACGGCTGGCGGGAAAGCGGTCCGTGATGATCAGAGTTGTGATCATTGAGCAACGTACGCAAGACGGTGGTTGCTCCGGGCGAAGGTAGGATTTTGACAGGATCAACAGGATCCGGATTGGGGTTCGTCCACGAATTGATGGTGACAAACGACAAGAGGAGATTCTGATTGTCCGTTGTGCATTCGATCCGAACCACTCACAAGGATCGGATCCTGTAGATCTCCGCGATCCATCCTGTAGATCCTGTCAACTCCCCGCTCCGGTCACGCTACGCGTTGGTGCCGCCGAGGTAGTTCCTCGCCGCCAGGGCGTAGATCTTCGCGGCCTGTATCAGCGATTCGACGCCGACGCATTCGTTGGGGCCGTGGGCCAGCGTCAGCCACCCGGGGCCGAAGCTGGGGATTGTGGGGATCCCCGCCACGCCCTGAAAATTGTTCGCGTCGGTGCCGCCCGGGAACGCAGTGAGCTTCGGGCGCCGGCCCAGGACTGATTGCGCCGCGTCCAGAAGAACCTCGACAAAGGGGTGGTCCGCCGGCACTTCCGTCGGGCGGATCCACTGCAGTGACGACTGCTCGAATTCGAACTCGACGTCGAGATCTGGGTCAGCGTTTCGAAGCTGTTCAAGCAATTTCTGCACGTCAGCCTCGATCTGCTTCTGCGTCATCCCCGGCAGCGTGCGGATGTCGCATTGAAACTCCGCCGTGCCCGGGTAGACGCCGAATCCGACGCCGGCCTCGACCTTAACCGCGAGGTTCACCGTCGGCGCGGCGCACAAGGGGTGCGGTTCGAACGTCAGTTGCAACCGCTCCTGCATGGCCGTGAGCACTTGCGCCATCTTCACGCTGGCGTTCACCGATGGCAGCCGATCGGACAGGCTGCTGTGCATCTGCGTGCCCCGAACACGGATATGGAAACAGCAGATGCCGCGGGACAGAAGGTGCAGAAATTCGAATTCCGGGCCCGAAATCGCGCACGGCTCGCAGAGCAGGCAGACGGTCGCCTCGATCCCGTATTCCTCGGCCAGGTATTTCGAACCCGCGGCCATGCTCCGCTCTTCGTCGGCGTTGACCACGAGCAGGACGTCGCCGTCGAGTTCGACGTTGCACTGCTTGATCGCCGCGGTGGCGTAGATCATCGCAGCCACGGCGCCTTTCATGTCGGTCGTGCCCAGGCCGTACATCTTTCCGTCGCGGATGATCGGATCCAGCGGGTCGGTCTGCCAGCGGCTCGCGTCACCGATCGGTTTCGTGTCGCTGTGGCCGCAGAGCATGAGCGTCGGCCCGCCGCCGCGGCCACGATGCCGGCAGATCACGTTGGGCCGGTGTGGCTTCTGGGCCGCGACCTCGATGTCGGTCAGGCCGAGGCGTTTCAATTCGGACACCACCACCTCCGCGACCGCGCGCTCGTCGCCGGGCAGGTTCGGGCTCGGCGTGGCCACGAGGCGCCGCGTGAAATCGATCTGCTCTTCGCGGTGTTCGTCGATCCACTGATCCAGTATGGTCGGTTCCTTTAGCGCCGTCCGCTCACATGGCGGCGGCATCGCGATCGTCAGCCTCAAACGGAACCTTGGTTGCGTTCAGAAACCATTGTCCCACATTCCGGGCAAGCTTCTCGAGGGGTCGTGCCGCGCAGATCGTAACCGCACTTCGGGCAGGCGTACGGCTCGCCCCAGAGCAGCTTCTCTCTGCGAACCCATTCGCGCATGAACAGCAGAACGATACCCGGGCCGAAGGCCAAGAGGAGGACTAACCCGGCGAAAACCAGCGTCGTGTAGGTTCCTCGTGCGCAGTAACACTCGCGTTGTCTGGTTGCCCAGATGTGCACCGGGATCGCGACAAAGATCTCGAGCAAACTGCCCGACACCAGAACTCGGATCATCCGGCCCATCTGTGTATAGCGGTCGCCTTGTTCCCAGTAGACGAAGAACACCCACGCCCAGACGGACCAGGCCAGCAGGATCCCGCACCAGATTCCCAGGATGCTCCAGGCTCCGCCGGGGGAATCTTCTTCATGGTTTGTGATCGGTGACCACCAGTCGGGTAGTTCCAAAACCAGCGCAATCAGGCCACTGGTCAGCAATGCCGCCATGAATCCGGCCGCGATGACTGCGGATTTCATTGGCCGTGCAACAGTGGCGACGCGGATCGTCCAGCCTCGGCCTGGTCGAAGCAGTGCCCACTGGGACAGGAGTAACAGGCCCAACATCATTACCAGATTGACCCAAAGGGCCCATGATTCCCAGGGGGCATCGTCCAACAACCACATCGGCGCCAACGGCGTGCCCCAAAGGCCGACGAAGTAGTCCTGAAAAAACGGCAAGATCATCGATGCCAACGCCACCGCCGTATAAAGAACCCCGGCAATGAGGATGAGCCATCGCAGGCGATAGGCACGTGATTGGTTCTTGGTCATGGGAATCCCATATTACTTGCCACGAACCGCATCACCTATCGGGAAGCCCACGCCGTTGGAGACCACGGTCGGCCGCCGTATCATGTCTCCTAGAAAGGTAGGGAATTGAGCCACAAGATTGAACAACTGACGGCGTCCGACTTCGAGGAAGCGATGGACTTCCTCAATGATGCGTTCGCCACGACGGGTGTGCCGCACGACTTCGCGCGGCTTCTGCCCTCGCTCTACCAGCCCACCGACGAGGATATGGGCCGTAATTTCGCACTGCGCCGCGACGGGCGCATCCGCGCGGTCGCGGGGTTGTTTCCGATTTTCCTGCGTATAGACGAGCGTGAACTTCGCATTGCCGGAGTCGGCGGCGTGTCGACCCATCCGGAATCCCGGGGCGAGGGTCTGATGACCGTCCTGATGCGCCACTGTGTGGCGTTGATGCGGCAGCAGGGTTACCCGCTGTCGTATCTCGGCGGGCAGCGCCAGCGCTATCTCTACTTCGGGTACGAGTGGTGCGGACGGCAATTCACGTTCACCGTCAACAAAGCGAACGTCCATCGCCATTCGGACGATTCGCCCGAAATCCGTTTCGAACCGCTCAAACCCGACGACGATCGACTCCGGATCATTGAATCGATGCACGACGGGCAGCCGGTGTGCTGCTTGCGTCCGTCAGACAAGAGGTACCACACGCTGACCAACTGGAAATGTCGCCCCTACGCGGCAATCGATGGAACGGACCGTATGGTCGGGTATCTCGTCGCCGCCACCGAATCGAACCAGGTCACCGAGCTCCTGGCGGTCGACGACGCGACCGCGGTGCACATGATCGGGTCCTGGGTCGAATGTCAGACAAGCGAGGACGTCGCATTTGCCATCCGACCGGTTCAGCACGACCTGATGCGCCGCTTGGCTCGGTTCTGCGAGGGATCGAACGTCAGTGCATCGGGCAACTGGCAGATCTTCGACTGGGAATCGGTCGCCGACGCGCTGATGCAGCTACGTCGACTCTCGGGGCCGATGTTGCCGGGTTCGGTCGTCGTCGCCATTGACGATCTGATCCATTTGCGCCTCGAGGTGGAGGGTGGCGACTGCCGGTGCACGGCCACCGACGCACCCGCCGACGTGCAGTTCGATGAGGCGACGGCGATGCGCGTTCTGTTCGGACCGCTTACGCCGTCACAGACCGTGAAGCTTGCGAGTTCGGCCGTCCTCCTTGATCAGTGGTGCCCGCTGCCGCTGTACTTGCCTCAACAGGACAAGGTGTAAGGGGTGGAGAAAGGCACGAAGGCGGGAAAGGCAGAGGCACGAAGGCACGAAGGGGAGACTATCGCACGCGACGAAATTGCATTTCGAGATTCCCTCTCTCGAACAAGACAAAGGAAGGTGACGCCGAAGCGGACAGGTCTGCGTACCATAATTTCCCCCCTTCGTGCCTCAGTGCCTTCGTGCCTTTCCTGGCGCCTTCGTGCCTCTCTTACACCGTAATTTTCCGGTCGCGCGCGACGACCTGCCACTCGGCGTAACACTTGCCGTCTCGAATGACGTTCACGTGCTTGTGCAGCGCGGTGGTGGGGCAGACGTGCCACGGGACGGCAAGAAACTCGTCGCCCGGCTGGTACCGGTCGGCGTTCGGGGTCTTCAGGACCAGGTGCTCCTCGTTCTGCATAATCACTTCGGCCTCGGGCAGGTCCGCAAAGACGAGGCGATGTCCCATCGGCGGATCCGTCGCCACGGCCTTGACGCCGGCGTCGAGCGTCATCAGATCCGAACCCGGACGGCTGATCACGCGCGTCAGCACCAGCGCGGCGGGCGTGAAAGGCAGATCGGGAAACAGGTGTCCGAATCCCGCGTCGAAAAAGATGCAGGTGCCGGGGCTCACTTCGATTGCCGGATCCTCCATCGCCGCGTAAACGGGAAACGACGCCGTACCGCCGGCGACGATGCGCGGCACCGGCAGGCCCCGTGCGACCAGGTCGTCACGGAAGGGTGCCACGTGCTTCCAGCACGCGTGGACCGCGGCGCGTCGTTCGTCGAGCGGCGTCTGGTGGTTCTGGCCGTCGTACACGTGCAGACCGCCGGCGTTGAGCGCTGCGGCCCGGTCGATCCGCTCGTAGAGTTTCGCGCTGTGCGGCCCGGCGCTCACCCCGGAGCGGTGGAGGCCCGTGTCGATGTCGAGCAGCACATCGATTGTGCATCCGCAGTGTGCGAACGCGGTGCCCAGCGCATCGATCTGCTCGGCATCGTCCGCGGTGACGGAAAAGCTCACGTGTGGGTACATCTCCACGAACGACACGGCCCGGGCAATGTTCGGCCCCACCAGGTTGTAGGCCAGGAACACGTCCTGCGCGCCCGCGTCGGCCAGCATCTGCGCTTCGGCGAAGGTGGCGGCCTTGTGCTTCGTGACACCCAGCGCGACCAGGCGCTCGATGATCTGCGGGATCTTGTGCGTCTTGCAGTGCGGGCGAAGCCGCGCCGGGTCCCCGGCAATCCGGACCATCGTCTTGAGGTTCTCGTCGAGAATCGATTCAAACACGACCACGCAGGGCGTGATCAGATCGCTGCTGTCTTCAATGTGGTACTTGCGATCCATGACGGGCGGCTATCGTATGCGCATCGATCGATTCGTGCCAGACGGCGTCGCCCGCGAATCGTCGGCGCATCATGCATGGTCGGTATTGCTGTGGTGTATGATGTCCGAGCACCAAGTCTCGAATTCAGCAAGGGGATCGACGCATGCAGGCGGTCGTTCTGGAAAAGAAAAACACGATCACCCTTCGCGACATCGACGTGGACGAGCCGCTCGGGCCGCGCGACGTGCGCATCGACATTCACACGGTCGGCATCTGCGGTTCGGACGTGCACTACTACACGCACGGTCGCATCGGGCCGTTCGTCGTTGATCAGCCGATGATCCTCGGCCACGAGGCGTCGGGCCTAGTCAGCGAAACCGCAAAGGACGTGAAGCACCTGCGCGTCGGCGACCGCGTCACCATGGAGCCGGGCGTTCCTGATCCCGATTCCAGGGCGTCGCGCCTGGGGATCTACAACCTCGACCCGGCGGTCCGTTTCTGGGCGACGCCGCCGATCCACGGCGTGCTGCGGCCCAGCGTCGTGCATCCCGCCGACTTCACGTTCAGGATTCCAGACAACGTCAGCTTCGCCGAGGCCGCCATGGTGGAGCCGCTCGCCGTCGGCATGCACGCGGCGAACAAGGCGCAGATCAAGCCCGGCGATGTCGCGGCCGTCTTCGGCGCCGGACCGATCGGCATAGTCACGGCGTTGGCCGCCCTCGCAGGCGGCTGCAGCACCGTCATCGTCTGTGACATCCAGCAGCCCAAGCTCGACCTGGCCGCGACACTCGGGCCCATCGTCACGGTGAACCCGAAGGATCACGACCTGGCCGAAATCGTCATGCAGCACACGGGCGGATGGGGCGCCGACATCGTCTTTGAGTGCACGGGTAATCCGAAGGTGGCTGCGTCGATATTCGATCCGCTGTGCCCCGGCGGGCGCATCGTCTGGGTCGGGATGCCGGCGGAGCCTGTCCAGGTCGACATCGTCGCGGCGCAGGTCAAGGAAGCGCAGATCGCGACCATCTTCCGGTACGCCCACGTCTACCCGCGGGCCCTCGCCCTGATGGGCAGCGGCAAGATCGACGTCAAGCCGCTGATCACGGACACGTTCGGTTTCGACCGGTCCGTCGAGGCGTTCGACTTCGCCGTTCAGATGCCCGCGACGTCGGTGAAGGCCCAGATAGAACTAATTAAGTCATGAAGATCGATTTCGCCGGCAAGCGGGCTCTGGTTACCGGGGCGGGCAAGGGCATCGGCCGCGAAATCGCGTTGCTGCTGCACGAATTGAATGCCGGCGTGACCGCGCTGAGCCGCACGGCGCAGGATCTGGATTCACTGGCGAACGAAATTCCCTGCCAGACGATCATCGCCGATCTGAGCGACGAAGCCGAAGCCCGGTGCGCCGCGGAGCAGGCCGGCGACGTGGACCTGCTTGTCAACAACGCCGGAGTTTCGATTCTCGCACCGTTTACCGAGGCGAGCGTGGACGACTTCGACAAGGTTATGGCCGTCAACGTCCGGGCCGTCATGATCGTCACGCAGGTCGTGGCCCGGAACATGATCGGCCGCGGCCGCGGCGGCGTGGTGCTCAATATTTCTTCGGTCGGTTCCAAGTTCGGCATCCCGGACCACACCGCCTACTGCGCGTCGAAGGGCGCGGTCGACCAGTTGACGCGCGTGATGGCCGCGGAATTGGGTCCCAAAGGCATCCGCGTCAACGCCGTGAACCCGACGGTCACGCTGACCCCCATGGGCGAGATGGCCTGGGGCGACCCGGGAAAGAGCAAGCCCGTGCTCGATCGGATTTCGATCGGTCGCTTCGCCAAGCCGATCGACGTTGCCCACGTCGTCGCGTTTCTGCTCAGCGACTACAGCGCCATGATCCACGGCGCGACGCTGCCGATCGACGGGGGATTTCTGGCGACGTAACGAGAAGCGGCAACATGATCAACCAAACGAAGGACAAACTGCGCCGAGGCGAAACGGTTTACGGTGCGTTCCTTCGCTATTGTGAACCCGGCCTGGTGGAGGTGCTGGGTCAGACCGGCTGGGATTTTCTCGTCCTCGATGCTGAACACGGCACGATGCAACCGCGAGAATGTGAGAACCTCGTGCGGGCGACCGAGCTGGGCGGCGTCACGCCGATCGTGCGCGTGACGACCAACGAGCAGCCGGTCATCCTGCGCTACCTCGACACCGGCGCCATGGGCCTGCACGTGCCCTGGGTCAACACGGCCGAAGACGCGCAGGCCGCCGTGCAGTCGGCGAAGTTCCAGCCCCAGGGCCGCCGCGGCGTCGCCGGGTCGCGCGCTGCGTCCTACGGCTACGACATCTCCTGGCCCGACTACATCAAGCAATTCAACGATCAGAGCCTCGTCGTCCTCCAGGCCGAAAGCACCGAAGCCGTGGACAACCTCGACCGCATCCTCGAGGTCGACGGCGTCGACGTCATCTTCATTGGGCCGATGGACCTCTCCAACTCGCTGGGCATTCCCGGCCGTTTCGACGATCCGAAGTTCAAGGACACCGTGCAGCGCATCGCCGACATTGTTCTGAAGTCGGACGTCGCCCTCGGCATTATGGTCGCCAACGCCGATGGCGCCGCGCAATGGAAGCAGCGCGGGGCGCGCTACATCACCATCCCGTTCGAGGTAGTGTTGCGCCAGGGCTGCAGGAATTACCTCGATCAAGTCTGAGATGCGGTGCCGCCACACGCTCAATGTTGAGCGGCGCATCGGCGACGTGGCCGCACCGTGAACGGCGCCTCAACGAATGTAACCCAGGCTGCGCAGAGAACGCTCCTCCTCGGGATCCAGCATCATCTCGACCACGGGCGCGGGCTGGGGCTTCGTGGTCACGGATCGGCGCAGGCTCTCGGCCGCCTGCTGCATGGCCTGCACGCGATCTGGCTGGGACATGGCCAGGTTCGATTGCTCCTTCGGATCCGCGGTGATCTCGCAGAGAAATCGCTTCGCGGAGCCGTCGACGCGCTTGCCAATGATGAGCTTATAGTCGCCCTGGATCATCGCCCACTCGCGCGTGATTCCGGCGTAGGCCGAGCCGTGCGGCGGCCCCGTGAAGATGTCCGTGACCCGGAAGGCCCAGGTCGGCGTCCTGCCCGCACATGGCCAGCAGCGAAGGGATCAGGTCCACGCTCTGGGTCGGCAGGTCGACCTCGCTTGCCAGCTCCGCGGGCTTCGTCCTTCGGGGGAACTTCACAATCAACGGGACGTGGACGACCTCATTCCACAGGGCGTGGCCGTAGCCCTCGTGATCGTAAAGCTCCTCCCCGTGATCGGCGGTCAGGATGATCAGCGTGTCGTCGTAGCGACCCATCCCCTTGAGGCCCTGCATCAGGGAAGCGACGAACTGCTCGTCGTAGAATCGGAACTTTGCCTCGTAGATGAGATTAAGAAAGCGAACGTCCTCGGGCTGCAGTTCGAGCTCGCCGTAGTTGATGTCCATAAAGATCTTGGCCGTGTTGAAGTCGACCCCCGCGGCAATACGGGCCTTCTCGTCGTAGTCGAATCCGTACCGCTCCATGTACTCCGCGTACTCCGCGTACTCCGCGTGGCGAGCGTTCGGCCAGAAGGGATGCTGGCAGGCGCTGACATACAGGTAGCCGAAAAAAGGACCAGGCGCGCCCTAGATGAGTTTCTGCGCCTTGGTTATGCGTGCAAAATCGCTGCGCAGCTGCACTGGTGTGTAGTAGTCGTCGAAGCCCTGCGCGAAACCGTACTTGGGGTCGAGGTGGCAGGTAGGGACGACGCCGAACGTGTAGTAGCCCATCTCGCCGAGCCGCTCGGCCATCGTGTGGTGTCTCTCGCTCAACGACTTGGTCGGGAAGACACCGGGACGCAGCGCGTCCCCCCCCCCAATCTTGTGACCCCAGAACACACCGTGTTGAAAGACGTAGAGTCCGGAGAAGAGGCTTGCGGTCGAGGCCTTCGTGGCGGCGCCCTGGATGTGATGGCGTCGAAAGATGACGGCGTCGAGATCACGGGCGAACGCGTCGATCGCGGGGCTCGTCTCGCGCTCGAAGCCGTAGCAGACGAGCTTGTCCTCGCGGGTGGCGTCCATGACGACGACCGGGATGTTCGGGCCCTCGGCCGGTGCGGCCTCGGTGCCATTCGACCCGCATCCGGCCATCGCCGACAAGAGGGCGATCAGGCCCGGCAACACGACGGATTGGACACGGCTCCACACCACCGCGGTCTTTGCCTCCCGGCTGATGCTCGATTCCGGCCACCGACACCCTTCACTCATGCTCGATCATGAGAGCCGGTCCCGCCTCGGTCAAGGACGAATGATCAGGCGCCTCGACCTTCAAGCGAGCGACCGACCCCGCGGCCGGCCGAGTAAATCGGAAAGTAAAGGTTCCTGACACCTTTTCCCGGCCCGGTTCCGGGCCGTCACGGGGAAAAATGCCCGCGCAGAAGCGTGCCGAATTCCAGTAAAAGGGTTAACGCCCGACGCCTTCGAAGACCGCCAGCGGATAAAACCAGTATTGGTGCGTGCCGCCGAAGGTCGGCCAGTAGGTCAGATGCTCGGACTCCGGGCCGATCCGGGCCCGGAATACATTAACGCCCCAGATCGTGTCGGCGGTCACTTTCTTGTCGGTCAGTTCCGCGAACGGGACAGCGAACTCGACGCCCCAGTAGCCGCGGTCGCGGTAGATGTTCGCCGCCTGGACGCAGCGGAAGTTCTTGCTTCTGTCGTATCTGAGGGAATCCCAGACGGCGCCCGCGGCATTGATGCAGAATTGGTAGGCGCTTTCGCCCTTGGCCTCGGGATCGAACAGGTACTCGACGCAGTCGTCCTTCCAGACGTTGGCGTCGCGATCCATGTGCTTCACGGCGAGCTTGTCCAGGTCGTCCTCGTAGTTTCGCGCAGCCAGGTAGATCACGCCGTCGTGGTGACCGATGAATATTTCGGTCTTTCCCTTGGCCCGCATCGCCGTCCAATTGCTGGTGGTCACGTAGATCGGGTCGACGCGCAACGCCGCCTCCCACACCGGTTCTGTGGGGTCGCCATCGATCTCGGGCTTCCGCGGCAACCGCGGAATCACCATGAGGGCGCCGTACTGTTTTGCCGTCTCGAGGGCGCGCGCGGGGTCTTCCAGCGCGAGGTGGTACCGCACCAGGGAGGTTCGCGCGCTTTGATTATCCGGATCGAGCTTGAAGCACGTCTGCAGGAGATCCTGGGCCCGAGCGATGTCGCCGCGCTGCAGGGCGCTGCGCGCATCCCCGACGTGGTACGAGATTTGGCTGCCGACGACGCAGCGAGCGAGCAGCTTGAGGTGGTCGTCGGTCTCTTGGGCCATCTGGCGCACGCAGTGCTGCACGAGTGTCGTGCGCTGCTCGTCCGTCATGTGATCTTTCCACAGCGAATAGTTGTCCCGGCTCGCAAGAAACACGGGGTACGCGTTGCGCCGCACCTCGGGGTCCGGGTCGACCACAGAATCGATCAGTACCGGGTGCTGACGGATGTCGCAATAGGCGGCAAAGAAGTACGTGGCATGACGGCGAATCTGGACGTCCTCGTCTTTGAGCAACGCGAAAATGATCGATTTGAATTCCTCATCCGGTTCGCGCTTGAAGCGCCGAAAAATCAGCTCCATCATGTCGCGGCGCAGTTCAACGGCGATCGTCTCGTCGGCGAGCGATCTCCTGATCGCGCCCACGACGTCGCCCCGCGCCAACTGAAGCTGCATGATCAGATCCTGCCGGTCGCCGCGACCGCGCGTCAGCCTGTTGATGATCGTCTGCGGGTCGTGGCGCCCCTGGTGCCACCTGTAGGCGCCGCTGACGATTACGACGAGGATCAGACCCACGACCGCGGCGATCACGATTCGCTTCATCGACTCACCTCACGTCGTATCGCAGAAAGCTCATGAAGCTGAGCAGGAAGAAAAGAACCACCAGGCCGGCGAGGATGCCGACATCCAGCCAGACGGCGCGGAACTGAGACCCCAGCAGGGGCGCCTGGTACGCGAAACGCGGCATCGGGTTCTGGATCGACGCGGGCCATCGCGGCGGACGTTTCCCCTCGTTCTCGACACGGTATCGAAGGTTCCACTGGTACTCGTTGCAACCATACATGAGCAGCGTGGTGTGATAGTCTCTCGCCTGGCGAAGAAAATCACGTTGGAGTCCCGGCCCTTCCCCGGCCAGCTCGGCCGCGGCCATCGAAAAGCATCCGAACGGCGACAGTCGGGCGAGGGCCCGGCTCGCGGCGATCTGAGTGTCCAGGTCGGCGTTGGCCTGGTCGGCGAGCTTGTCGTAAAGGCGAAGCTGCTGTGTATAAGCCTCGCATTGCGTGCCGAATTTGATCTGCCGCCGCACGTCGGCCTTTTTGCGCTCTTCCCATTTGCCCCAGTTGATCTTCTTCCACCACTTACCCTCGAATCCGTGTTCCTTGTCGTACGCCTTGGAGGGCGTTTCCACGACGCGGGTCCAGATCTCGTCGGAGGCTTCGTACCGTTCGTGTTCCATCTGCTGCGTATTGCGCGTGGGTTGAAGCCAGCGGGCGATGTGCGGGGCGAGGTTGGGCACGCCGAGAAAAAGAACCACCCAGGCGGTCACGAGCAGCATGATGCTCGTCGCGGACCGCGACGTGACGCAGGATATCCACAGCGCCATCGAATAAATCACCGCCAGGTAGAGCACCGAGAGGGCGAAGATACAGATCAGGCGAACCCAGTCGTCGTCCGTCAGGGCGATCGATCGCTGAACCATGACGATGGCGACCATGGCGATCGCGGAGAAACAGTACGGAATGATCAGGGCCGTGAAGCCGCCCAGCCACTTGACCATCAGGATGCGATCGCGCGGCACGGAATAGGAAAGCATCAGGCGCAAGGTGCCTTGCTCCTTCTCGCCGCAGATGACGTCGTAACCGAAGAGGATCGCCATGAGCGACATGATCAGGCCGACGAACGCCACCAGGTCGATCGAGGGGAACAGCTGCGTGATGCTGCTGCGCCAGCCGGGCAGCAGCGGCTGGATCGGCATGTTCTCGCGCATCCGCGCCGCCGAGCCGTTGTAGTCGCTCACACCGCGCACGAACACCTTCAGAACATTGGGCACGCGGCGCATGTGGATCGGATCCCAGATGACGTCCCACGGGCCGCGCGCCTCATCGAGCTGGACCTTGTCGGCAGCGGCGTCCTTGTGAAAATCCTCGCGAACCTGGCCGTAGTCGGCGCTGCGCACGAAGAAGCTGACCAGCATCACGAAAAAGCAGAGCACGCAGGTGATCGTGAAGCGCAGGCTCAGCAGGTGGTCGAGCAGTTCTTTCCAGATCAGCGTGGTGAACATCGGGTTACCAGATTAAGCGATCGCTTCGCGGTCGCTTAATGGGATTAACGCACGTCGTATCTGAGGAACAGGGCGAAGGAGAGCATGAAAAAGATCACGATCTGCATCGACAGCAGCAGCAGATCGTTCAGAACCACCCACTGCGACTGGTCGAGCGTCGGGTACGTCAGGTTGAGCGTCGGCAATTCATCGAGGCGGATCTCGGGCATCTGTTCCCAGTTCGAATTGCGGTGGGCCTTCTCGATTTCCTCGTCCATCTCGTCCATCCGCAGGCGCATGCGTTTGGCGGCCCCGTCGAGGCGATCGTAGACGCTGGGGCCGGTGAGCGTGAGTTCCGTGGCGGCGTAGACCCAGGACGCGGACGGGCCGATGCGCCCCAGGAGGCCCGCCAGGTTTGTTTGCTGCCGCGTGGCGTTGACCAGGTAGCGGTCCCATCGCTTCTTGCGATCCTCGCCTTCCTGTTCCAGTTTTTCTTGCTCGCGCTGGACGCGCTCGCCGTAGCTCAGCCCGCCGGAGAGGTCGTAAATTCGGCGCATGCGCAACCGGATCTCGTCGTCCACGGCGCGCTTCTCCGCTTCGATCTCGACAATTGTGGGCGCCGGTTCCATGATCTTGGCGATGACCGGCGCGAGGTTGGGCACAGCCAGAACCAGCGCGACCCAGATCAGCAGGCAAAGGAACAGCGACGTTGTGGATCGATGCGTGCAGCACGAAACGAACAAACCCAGGTTGAAGAAGACGGAAATGTAGAGAAGCGCCATGACCAGCAGCATCGCCAGGCGCACGGCCTGATCGCCGCTCAGTTCGAGCGACCCCCTGGCCCAGACGTATCCGACGCCGGCCAGGTAGACCACGACGAACGGCGTGACCAGCACCGAAAAACCCGCGACCCATTTGCTGAGCAGGATCGTGTGCCGCGGCACCGCGTTCGAGAGCATCAACCGCAGCGTGCCCGATTCCTTCTCGCCGCTGATGCTGTCGAACGAATAGAGGATCGCCAGCAGTGACATGACCACGCCCACGACGTAGACGATGTCCGGCGCGTGATTCATCCTGAGCAGAGGGTTGCGCCATATGCCGCGGTCGATGTTGGTCACACGCGATCGCGTTGCGTTGATGGCGGCGGGAAGAGACGGCGCCAGGCCCTGCACGACCGACGACATCTTCGAAACGGGTACCGGTTCGGTCTTGCCTTCCTGCCCGAAGATGCGCCACCGACGGTCCCCGTCGTCTTCGAGCAGGAGGATCTTTTCTAGAACGTCGCGGTTGCCGCGCTCCCTCGCGCCGTATTCGTAAATGTTGTGATCATACTCCGTGGCACTGATCGTGAAGCTGATCGAGCCTAGCAGAAGCGTTAGAATGAACGTGATCACGAAGCGCAGCGACAGCACGTGCGAGATGACTTCCTTTCTGATGAGGCTGATCAGCAAGATCTGATCCAGTGTTCCAGACCGTGAGTGATGTGCCGACTTTCTGATGACGGTCCGTGCGAACTCACGTCACCTTCGCCGACGTGGCGCCGGCCTGCACGTCAGCCATGTATTCGAGGTAGATCTGTTCGAGGTCGACGCTTTCGAGCGCGTCGCGATCGAGGACCTCGATGAGCTTGCCGTTCCGCATGATGCCGACGCGGTCGGCGATGGACTTGGCGCGAAACACGTCGTGTGTCGACATCAGGACCGCCTTACCCTCCGACCGTAGCTCACCGAGGATCTTCAGGAACTCGGCGCCGCCCTTGGGGTCCAGGCCGCTGGTCGGTTCGTCCAGGACGATGAGCCCCGCGTTCTTCAGGATGGCGATCGCGATCCCCAGCCGCTGGCGCATGCCCTTCGAAAAACCGCGCACCCGCCGCGACATGGCGTTGTCCGCCAGACCGACGCGCCGGACGATCGCGCTCAGTTCGTCGTCCGAGATGTCGTTGCGACCCCCGAGCTTCGTGAAGAATCGCAGGTTCTGCCGCGCCGTGAAATTCCCGTAGAGCATCACGTTTTCCGAGACATAGGCCGCGTGCTGCTTGGCCTCCAGCGGCTGGCGGTGCACGTCGATGTCGTTGATCGTGATCGTGCCCTCGGTCGGCTCGGTAAACCCGAAGATCATCATGATCGTCGACGTCTTGCCGGCCCCATTGGCGCCCAGGAGCACGAAGATCTCACCCTCTTTGATCTGAAGGTCCAGACCGTCCACGCCGACGGTGCCGTCCTCATAGACTTTGCGCAGTTCTGAGATTTTCAGCATCGGTCACCTCCGGGAGATTCGAACCGTGGCCACGGCCAGAATCACGACGATCAGAATCAGGACGAACACCAGCGCCAGCGTGCCCGTGATATTGCGGCTGGCGATCACCCGTACCGTAAAGTTCTTGTCGACTCCCTCGACGGTTTGCACGCCGGAGGAACCCTCGGCCGAGATCTTCAGCGTGTATTCGCCGATGGCCACGTCGAGCGGCGGGTCGATCGCCGCGGCGAACACCGTTTTCTGTCCCGGATCGATCACGGAGATCGATTGCGGGTCGAGGCGGCCCTCCCATTCCAGCGGAAGGTCGAGTTCCGGCGTCACCTGCGTCAGCGCCAGCGTGCCGGAGTTCAGGATGCTGAACTTGAAACTCACGGGGTCGGCCTGTTTTACCTCTTTAAAGAGGTTCGTGACCACGATGTCCAGCTTGCCGACGCCCTTCGGTGTGAGCACCAGTTCGACATGATTGCCCTTGATCCGGGCAATCGCCTCGGCGGGGATCGTTTCCTGGTCGGCGTATTGCGCCCGAATGGCCGATATTTCCTTCAGTTCCTGCGGACGCGTCACGAAGATGTCGAAGCTGATTCTCTTGTCCACCCATTCCTGCGCGAGTTTTTCGGGGATCGACAGCTCCAGATCAAGGCTCTGCTTGGATCGCTCGCCGCTGAAACTCACCTGTGTCAGGCGGGCATCGGATTCCGGATCCATGAACGCGGCCTGAATCTCCAGCGGCAGGTTCAGGACGACCAGCGAGAAGCTGCGGTCCTCCTCGCCCAGGTATTCCAGCTCCACGTCATAGCGGATCTTGCTTCCCAGCCGGCCCTGCTGCGAAAACTGCGTCGAGACGATCGTGGGCAGGTCCTGCGATGCTTCCTTCTTGAGGAATACCGAGTAATCGTGCTTCGTGCCCAGGTATTCGACGCCGATATTTACCGCTTCGACGTCTTTCTTCAGTAGTTCGTAGGTCAGTTCCACCTGTTCGCCTAGGCGCAGCACGCCGATCTTCTGCTGGAAGGGAGAGCCGACGATCCCTTCAGCCGATCTGCCCATTTCGCCATTGCGACTCAAGGTCGTCACCTTGCCCTCGAGCCTGACGATCACGTTGTTGATATCCAGTAGCCCCGCCAGTTCCTTCTCGGTCAGCGCGGCGACGCCTTCCATGGCAGTGCGGGCCTCGTTGAGGTTTGATTCGTTCATCAGCGTGACGGTGACCTTGAATCGCCCGGTCTGCGATCGCGACTTCGTGGCGTTGATCACGGTGATGAGCGTCGCGTCCTGCAGCAGCTCCAGCCGCGTCCGCTCCAGCTTGATCACCGCCTGGGTGTGGGCGAGCTTCGCCTCCTCGAGCGTATGTTCCGCCTTTTTCAGTTCATCGATGGTGACCAGCTTGCGATCGAACAGGTTCTTGACCTCGCCGTAATTCGCGTGCGCGCGATCCCTCTCGACCTTGGCGTGGTTGAGGTCCAGCTCGGCCTGCCGCGTCTTGAGTTGTGTGAGGCGATCCTGCTTGGTCAGCGGGCGCCTCGCGCCCGAATCGGCGACGGCCGGTTCGCCGAGCGCGCTGCCGTAGCCGCCCAGGCTCCAGACAAGGTGGCAAACTATCAGTGTGCCGGTGGCGATCCGGGAGCGAGGGGTCACTGCGGCGCTACGTCCTTCCTGTCGACGTCGGTATACGGCTCGAAGAAGCGCATGGCGAAGCGAAGGTCTTCCTGGGCATCGACAAGACGGATCTGATGCTGGAAGTAGAGATCCTGGTCGCTGAAGAACCGATCGCGAAAGGTCTCGAGCTGGTCGTCGCTGATCTTGCCCAGTTCCTTCAACTGTTCCTGAA
The DNA here is from genome assembly GCA_963577635.1 of Phycisphaerae bacterium. Lineage (GTDB taxonomy): Bacteria > Planctomycetota > Phycisphaerae > Phycisphaerales > Phycisphaeraceae > CAUZBA01. Next base: position 1,466 of record CAUZBA010000009.1, on the reverse strand, counting down.
TATCCAGGCGCTCGCGGGAGATGCCCACCCGGCGCTGCTGAATCGCCATGTTCTCGCGCTGCTCGAGCACGGTCTGGTACGCCTGGCGAACGCCCACCTCCACCCGGTTGGCCTCGTCGCGCAGTTCGTGCCGCCGCTGTTCGAGGACGGCGTACTCGCGGATCTTCTTGCCCTTCGACTCCAGCCCGTCGAATATCGGCACGTCCAGCTCGAGCTTCGCGAACCAGCCCGGATCCTCGATGCCGGGGAACACGCCGGTGTCCACGAAGTCAGGGTTATCGAGCCGGCGCTCGGCGAAACCGCCCAATCCATACGTGCCGTCGTCGGTGCGGTCGAGGGTCACACCGGATTCCCCGAGCGTGTCGCCGTAGCCGGCGCGAAGCGCGATGTCCGGCGCGTTTTCCCACCAGATCTGCCGCGCCATGCGGTGCTGCTCCCAGACGGCGGCCCGCGACTGGGCCACGCGCGTGCTGCGCAGCAGGGCCAGGTGCACTGCCGAGTCGACGCCGGGCTCGAAGTCCGCGAATGTTCCGTCCAACTGGATGTCGGCCAGGGCAACCGGCAGGCCGACCAGCCGCAGCAGCTCGATCTTGCGGCGGTGGATGTCCTTCTGAAGGGCGTTGATCCGCAGTTCCTCGTCCAGAACGTTCAACCGAGCGGTCAATAGATCCACGCCGCGCATCCGGTGCTGCGCCTCGAGTTGCTCGATCTTCCTGTATCGCTCCTGAAACCCTTCGAGCGAGACGCGTCGTTGATCGAGCTGCTTCTTCTGTACCAGAATCGTGTAAAAGGTGCGGCGCACGTCGGACAGCGCCTGGCGCACCGTGTCCTCGTAGCCGAACAGTGCCCCGCGCTGCTCGGCGCGCAGCACCACGTCGTCCGGATTGTCGCGGCCGAATTCCAGCACGGTCTTGGAAACGCGGAAGATCTGGTCGATCCCGGTTCCGTCGACCCCTTGCCCCTGTTCGGTGTCGAGCAGATAGTTCAGCTTGGGCAGGAACCGCGATTGCACGACCAGCTCCTGGCCGCCCACCGATCGGATGGCGGCCCGGCGGGCCTGGACCTCGTTGTTGAATTCCAGAGACAGAACGACGCACTCGTTCAGACCCAGGGGCTTCGACGCGATGGTCTGCCTGATCTCGCGGATCCTCTCGAGGTACTCTTCGCTCGGCTCGCGGATCTGCTCCAGCGTCCTGGTGTCCTGATAGTTGTCGGCCTGCATCTGCTCCCACCGCTCCACGCCGCCGGTCTTCTGTTCCTGCTGCTTCGAATAGCGTTCGATGTCGCCTTGAATGTCGCCGTCGAGCCCGTACGGGTTCGTGGCAAACGGGCTGGCGCAACCGCCGACCACCAGCGCGGCAAGCAGAAGGCCGCAGACCGATGCCGCCATCCGGAAGACTGGGCGGGATAGCGACAACGGGAAATCTGAACCCACGGAAAACTGGCGCATGGGCACATTGTTGCTG
>CAUZBA010000008.1:0-23723 GCA_963577635.1 Phycisphaerae bacterium | reverse complement strand
GTCCATCACACGCTGCGTGCAGGTGGCGATCACGTCATCGGCTTCGGCACCCGCCACACCGAGAATGGGGATCCCGAACATCCGCGTCATTTCGAAAATGCGCTCGACCTGCGGATGAAAATCATCCGGCGGCGGCTCGCGGTTCGCCTTGTAGTCGGCGAACATCTCGTCGCGAAACGTTTTGCCCGGCATGTCGACCGCCATGGCCACGTAGGTCGGGCGGTACTGTTCGAACAGCTTCAGGAGCATCCCGGAGAAACCGTACACGGCGTGCGTCGGTTCACCGGTGATCGGGCTGCTCATACCGCCACGAATCGCGTAATAAGCGCGAAAAATCTGGGCGTGGCCGTCGATGAGATAAAAGGTTTCTTTTTTCCCGGGCGAATCTGCCATTGCGGCGATTATAGTGCAGCCGAGTTAGAGGCAGATTACCAATCGAGGGGCGCCAGCCATATCGCTCTCAACTCGTCGAGCGACTCGTCGAGCGCGGCATCGCGAACCACGAAGCGATCGTGATCCGTGAACGTTCCGATCGGCGCGAACGCGATGTCCGCCTGTGTCAATGCAACCACGACCGAATCCAGGCAGTCCGGCTTGACCTCGAGCAGGTAACGTCCGGACGTCTCCGCGAAACAGCGGGCGGTGAGGTCGACGTCACCGGTGACCGGAATGTCGGCCGGATTCAATTCCAGACCCATGCGCCCCGCGAACGCCATCTCCGCGGCCGCAACGAGCAGGCCCCCGTCGGAACAGTCGTGTGCCGACACCACGAGACCGTCGGCGATGAGCCGTGCCACCGCCGCGGCCGATTTCGGCGCGGCTCCGAGGTCGACCCGGGGTAAAGCAAGGTCAAGCGGCGATGCATCTGCATCGGCGAAGTCCCTGGCGGCAGCCAGGCCGGACGCGCGCCGGCCGGCGCCGACGTAGTGTGAACCGCCCAAAGCCGCCGCTGTTTGTCCGACAATCAACAGGATGTCGCCGGCCGCCTTGGCGTTCATCGTGCAGCATCGTGTCACGTCGGGCACGATCCCCAGGGCGGTGATCAGCAACGTTGGCGGGATGGTGATCAGCCGGCCTTCCTCGGTCGTGAACTGGTTGCTGAGGCTGTCCTTGCCCGAGACGAACGGCGCCCGGTACGCCAGGGCGCCGTCGTAGCACGCTTCGGCGGCGCGAACGAGCGACCCAAGGTGCGCCGGATCGTCGCAACCCGGCCAGCAGAAGTTGTCCAGTAGCGCGATCCGCGTCGCGTCGGCGCCCACGCAGACGACGTTGCGCACCGCCTCATCGATGGCCGCCAGGGTCGCCCAGTACGAGTCGCCTTGTGACGCTGTGTGCCCCGTCGCTTTCTCGGACATGCCGGGCTGAAGGCCGCACCCGAGCGCAACGCCGCGGTCACTTCCGAGTTTCGGTCGCACCACGGCGGCGTCGCCGGGTCCGTCCTGTTCGGGGCCGACCAGCGGCTTGACCGCCGTCCCACCCTGCACTTCGTGGTCATACTGCCGCACGATCCAGTGCTTGCTGGCGATGTTCGGATGGGCCAGCATCGCTTTCAACGACGCACCAGGACCATTGCCCGATGTTGACGGGCCGAGCGCGCCGCGCGGCGTCGCCGGCGGTGCCGATTCGGCGACCGGCCATGTGGCCTGGCGTGTCGGCGTGGGGATGCCGTCGTGCAGAAACGCCATCGAGAGGCGGGCCACCTCGCGGCCGTGATAGGTCAATTCAAGTGCCGGCTTGCCGTCATCGCCCTCGGCGCCGAATTGTCCCAGATCACACGTCTCGACATCTTCGGCGTCGCACAGGCGGCGCAACGCCTCGACGTGCTGCGGCGGCACCGCAAGGACCATGCGCTCCTGGGCTTCGCTGATCCAGATCTCGGTGTAGCTGAGGCCATCGTACTTCAGAGGGGCAGCGTCGAGCGCTACCCGGCCCCCGATCTTCTCGCCCATCTCACCGACGGCACTGGAGAAACCGCCGGCTCCGCAGTCGGTAATCGCATGGAAGAGGCACCCGTCGTCGTGGTCACGTGCCTCGAGTATCACATCCATCATCTTCTTCTGAGTGATCGCATTTCCGATCTGAACGGCGTGGGCGAACTCGTGGGCGTGCCCGTCGGTAAGCTCCGCGCTGGAGAAGGTCGCCCCATGGATCCCGTCGCGGCCGGTGCGGCCGCCCAGCACAATGATGTGATCGCCGCCCTGCGCGTCACCGAAACACTTGCTCAACGGAATGACGCCGATGCACCCGCAAAACACCAGGGGATTGGCCACGAAGTCCTCATGAAACCAGACCGCACCGTTGACCGTGGGAATCCCCATGCGATTGCCGTAGTCGCGCACGCCCGCGACGACCTGTTCCAGAACCCGCCGCGGCCGAATCACCCCGTCCGGCAGTTGCAACGTCTCCCCTCCCTGACATTCGACTTCCACGACTTGCGACTCGCGACTGTCGCGCCCCGCGACTCGCCCGTCCCACGCCACGCAGAAGACGTCGCTGTTTGCGATTGGACGGGCGCTCAGCCCCGTCCCCATCACGTCGCGGATGCAGCCGCCCACGCCCGTGGCCGCGCCGCCGTAGGGCTCGATCGCACTGGGATGGTTGTGCGTTTCCACCTTGATACAGACACCATCCTCTTCGTCGAAGCGCACGATCCCCGCGTTGTCTTCGAAAACACTGACGCAGAAATCGCCCACCTCGTCATTCGCCATCAGCTGGTGGGTCGCGGCGGCGATTGTGCTCGCCAGGAGGTTGTCGATCCGCAGCGAACCGTCCGGGTCGATCGAATGATTGGGCCGATCCACCCAGTCGCTCGGCGAGGGCGAAGCATCGCCGTCGGCCTGCACGTAGCGGATCCTCGACTTCAGCGTCTTGTGCACGCAGTGCTCGGACCAAGTCTGCGCGATGCTCTCCAGTTCCACGTCGGTCGGCTCGCGGTCCAGGTCGCGAAAATAAGCCTGGACCGCCTGCATCTCCTCGAGACTGAGAAACAGGTGACCCTCGCGCGATAGCTTCGCCAGCCCTTCGGCGTCGAGGTCGCGGAGAGAAACATGAACGAGCGTGAAGTCATACTCTGATCCGCGACGAAACTGCGTCGGCACGTAGGGGCCGTCGTGGATGTCGTGAATGACGGAGTTCGCAAGGACCGCGGCCGCGATTCGGCGTGCGGCCCCGACATCGGCGCCGACAAGATCGATACGCAAACCCGTGCGGACTTCGATCTGATCCGCGGGGATGTCGCGCTGCATGGCGGCGACCGCCTCTCGTGTCGATTGGGCCACCGGGTCCATCACGCCCGGCTTGAAGTGAATTTCCACCGACACGGACTGCGGGGACGCGGCGGCGACGCCTACGGTCGCCTCCTGGTCGACCGGATCGGCCAGCAATTCCGAGGCGATGCGGGTCACCGTCAATTCGTCGAGCGGGGCCTCGATCAACGTCACGCGCGCCGTGCGAACGGAACTGACGGCCGGGCTGAGCCGGCGCGCCTGTTCGAGGATCGACCTGGCCATCGGGTCGGCCTCGGTGTCAAGCGAGCGCACCTCAACGCGATGGACGCATCGAACGGGATGTTGAATCGTCGTCAATTCTGCCTTCCCTCGATCGCGCAGAGAAGGACCGCGGCGGCGATCGCCAATCGTCTGTCGAACGACTGGTCCGTGTCGGCGCTCAGGTCGATGGTCAGCCGCAGGACAAACGGATTGAAGTGCTGGCGGTATTCGCCCACCTGCTGCCCTCCCACCTCGGCGTGGTACTTCTGCGGGATCAGGTTGGTCAGGTGCCGCCTGATCAGACCCAATACGACGCTGTCTTCCCGCACCATGCCCAATTCGCGATTCTCCCGATCCAGAATCACCCATTCGTCCCGCAGCATGATCGACTTGAGCCCGCGGCGCTGCAGGGCCCCTACCGACTCGTTGGCGACCGGATCGAACACGTCGTAGGCCGCGGAGATGTCAATCATCTTCCGGGCACGGATCGTCAGCGCCTCGACCTGCATGCCCTCGTCGGTGTAGAGTCGAATGTCCTCTTTCAGCTTGAATGCCTTCTGCTTCGAGTAGAACAGAAGGTTGCCGTCCGGCCCATAGATGTGACACGCTCCTCCGAAGATCTTGAATACTTTCTTTCGAATCACGTACTGATCGAAGGAATACCGCAGATAAACATCGTCTTCTGTCGGCGCCATGAATCGCTGCTCCCTGGCTGTGGCAAGAGCGGTTTAACTTTACCTGTAGCCTCCTGAGCTGGCTACATCCAAAGTTAAAACGCTCTAAAGTGTTCCGTACCGCTCAAGGTGCACGTGCATCTGGCCCACGGTATCGCCCTGCGGGTCGATCTGCTCGGCCTGCCAGCCGCGCTGTCTCGCCGCGCTGCAGTTGTCGGCCGAATCGTCGAAGAACAGGATCGACTCGGGCGCCGTGCCGCTGGCCCCTTCGACGTGTTCGTAGGCCTCAGGCTGCGGCTTCATCGCGCCGATGCGGTGACTGGCAAAGCGGTAGTTCAAACGACGTAGCGGCCATTTTTTCGTTGCCTCGCCGTTCATGATCCGCCAGTGTCGGGCGTTCGTGTTCGAAAAGCAGGCGGTGCGAACACCGGTCGGCTTGAGCCGATCGAGCAGCGTCTCGGTGCCGGGATACGGCCCCTTCAGCCAGACGCCGCACAGGGCGGCGACGGCCCGCGGGGTCATGCCGGCCGCATCGGCAACCTCGCATTCGAAGGCGGCATCATCGATCTGCCCGATTTCGTAGCGGGTGTTGATCGCGTTGATACGCTGCACGATCCGGTCGTCCGTCATCGCGGTCGGCTTCGACACACCCGCCAGCCGGCACGCCTCGGCCCAGTCGCCGCAGATTTTCACCAGAACCCCACCAAGATCGAAGCAGACGAGTTTGATGGGAGCATCGGGCATGAGGTGCGGTGGATTCTACGAAACTGTAGGTGAAGAGGCGCAACTGCTGCGAACCAGGCACGAAGGGGTGGCGAGATCGGGTCCGCAATGAACGATTGCGAGGTTTCAGCTGCGGGCGACCACGCGCTGCGTTGCGGGGTAGGTCATTGAACTCACGCACCCCAAGACAGCCCCTGCCACCACGCCTTCGTCGCTCCGTCGCTCCGTCGCTTCCCCACCCTATTCCCTAACCTGTCCGCTACCGCGAACAATCCACTTGGTGGTCGTAAGATCATCCGCGCCCATCGGGCCGCGCGCGTGCAGTTTGTCGGTGCTGATGCCGATCTCGGCTCCGAGGCCGTATTCACCGCCGTCGCTGAAACGCGTCGAGCAGTTAACGAAGACATTGGCCGAATCCACCTGCTGCACGAAGGTGTCGGCGGCGGCAATCGAGCTGGTGATGATCGCGTCGGTGTGCTTCGAGCCGTAGCGATCGATGTGCTCGATCGCTTCGTCCAGGCTGTCCACGACGCGCACGGCGCAAATTAAATCCAGATACTCTGTTGACCAGTCTTGCTCGGCGGCCGCGGCGGCCGCCGCGAACAGCTTCCGTGTCGCCGAATCGCCGCGAATCTCGACACCCCGATCGGCCAACGCGTTGCAAATCCGGGTCAGCAGGCCGCGTTCGGCCGATTCACGGTGAATCAGTATCGTCTCGACCGCGTTGCAGACGCCCGGCTTCTGAACTTTGGCGTTGACGCAGATGCGCTCGGCGATGGCGTCGTCGCAGTCGGCGTCCACGTAAATCTGACAGTTGCCGGTGTAGTGCTTGATGACCGGAATGCGCGCTTCGTCTACCACGGCGCGGATCAGGGATTCGCCGCCGCGCGGGATGGCCAGGTCGATGAGCCCGTCGAGCCGTAGCAGATGGCCGACGGCACTGCGATCGGCGACCTGCACGATCTGGACGATATTCGGATCGAGGCCGGCGGTGCCGAGCGCCGCGCGGACGACTTCCGCGATCGCACCGTTGGTGTGCCTCGCTTCCTTTCCACCGCGAAGAATGACCGCGTTACCGCTCTTGACGCACAGGGCCGCGGCGTCGCTGGTCACGTTGGGCCGGCTCTCGTAGATCATCAGAATGACGCCGATCGGCGTTCTTACCTTCTCAAGGCGCAGGCCGTTCCGGAGAACGTTTCCGCTGACCACCTGCCCTACCGGATCCGTCTGATCCGCGATCTCGGCCACGGATCGGGACATCTTCTCCAGGCGCTGCCGATCCACGCGGAGCCGGTCGATCATGGCCGCCGAAAGGCCGGCGCCCCGTTCCGATTCCAGATCCATGCGATTGGCCGCGACGATCAGATCAACCCGATCGAGCAGTTGGCGTGCCGTTTCGCGTAGCGCCTCGGCCCGCCGCTCGCCACCGACGGCGCCCAGACCGCGCCACGCCAAACGGGCGCTTTCGGCCAACTGCCGGCAGTAGGTCTGCACGTCGTCGATGCGCGTGTCGGCAGGTGCGGTCACCGCATGTCCATCCGCCATGGCGAGCCTCGTACGAGGTCGGGTCGCAACAGATCGTAGGGTCGGTGATCGGCCCAATCTAATCTCTGTCAGCCTTCGATCTTTTCCACCGTGTATTCGATCCTCGGGGTCGAAGGAAATGCGATGACTTTCGGTGGCAGGTGCAGGACCGCCGGCTTGCTGAGCGCCTCGCCGGGGTCCGTGCGAGTCGCTGCCTCTTCAAGCTCCGTCAGCGTGAACTCCAGTATGGCCAGCGTGGGCAGTTTGTAACGCTTGATGCGATCGATCACCTCGGGCGGTCCCTTCAGATTGACTTTGGTGGTGTCCTCGCCCTCGCTGAGTGTGATCCTGAACCGGTGGGCACCGGGCGGAAGCTGGTACCTGATCGGTACGGGCCAGCGATGTTCCTCGACCCACTGCCTCAAGATCGTGAGCGTGACCGTCACGGAGGTTTCGCTCAGGCTGACGTGCTCCGCCTGCAATACCGGCGGGATAACGATTCGGACATCCTGCAACGGTGTGGGGACACCCTCGGGCACCTCGGCGAACCTTTCTTCGTCGAGACGGGCCTTGAGCGTCGTCACGTTGTTCTCGGCCAGGATCTGCTTGAGGCTCGATGGCATGGTCACGGTGATCTCGGCCGGATCGACGACCGCGTCGTTTTCCAGTTCTCTCTGTTGCGGGTCGAACTCGACCGCCAGTTTCTCGTCGACCAGCCGCTCGATCTGGACCGTCAACTCAGGGGGATGCACCCGGTCCACAACGACGCCCAGGGCCGCGATCCGGGGGTGATGCTCCAGGCCCTGCTTTACATCGATCTGATTCATGCCGTCGTCCCGTGCGGTCACATCAATCTCGAACGGCACGTCTCGATCCCTCAGGGCCCGCAGGGCCGCCAGCTGGGCCGTCGTGCAGCGAAACGTCGCACTGACCGCCTCCGGGTGCGAAGGCGATATGAGCTGTGACCCGGAACCTGAAAAGCTGATCTGGATGGGCAACGAGTTCGGCTTGACGGTCTCGGCCTCGGCGTAGAGCCAGACGAGCACCGTGAGCATGCTGACCAGCGTGTAGGTCTCGATCTTCTGCCATCTTTTTCCGGCGAATATCGCCATCAGGCTGCCTCGATACGCTCTTGGTCTTCGGGCTCATCTTCTCGATCGGCCGGATCCACCGAACTGACCGTGGTGCTGCGCAATGCCTTGACCAGTTGAGTGCGCAACTCGTCCGTGGTCAGGCGACGCCGCAGAAATCCGCGCTCGGCGACGCTGATCGTCCCGGTCTCCTCGCTGACGACAATGATCAGGGCATCAGAATCCTGGCTGAGCCCGATCGCGGCGCGGTGGCGGGACCCGAGTTCCGCGTCGAAGTCTCCCTCAGCCAGCGGGAATGGAACGCCCGCGGCGACAACGCGGTCCCCTCGGATGACCACACCCATGTCATGAAGGGCGCTGCCCGGCCAGAAAATCGTATTCAGAAGGTGCCGGGTCACCGCCGCGTCGACGCGCGTGCCCGCCTCGACAATGCCGGCCAGCCCCACCTCGCGCTCGACCGCGATCAGGGCCCCGACCTTGTTCTCACTGAGGTAGGTGACCGATTCGAGCACCTCCTCGATCACCCGCGCGCGGCGAAGCCCACCGGCGCGGAACAGCCTCGCCTCGCCCAGTCGTACGAGCCCTCGTCGCAGTTCCGGCTGGAACACGATCACCAGCGCCAGGGCGACGAACCCCAGAAAGTTGCTGTACAGAAGGTTGAGCCGCTGAAACGAGTCTTCGCCGACGAGCACCCGGCTGATCAGGGTCACCAGGATCAGGATGAGGGCCAGCCCCTTCATGACCCGCGCCCCGCGCGTGCCCTTGAGGAACCGAAAGATGACGTAGATCACGATCCACAGCAGAGCGAGCTCGATGAGCACCTCATACTGCGGATACCCAAGGATTCTCGCCCACAGCAGACGCAGATAGTCGATCATCGCAGAATTGCCGCAGCAGATTCCAGCCGGACGCGCGCGGGTGGCCGAGCCGTCCCCGTCAGCTCGCCCCGCACTCCTATTCTATCGGCTCACCACGACCTCCGGGATCGCAGGAGTACACTATCTCGGCATGAAGGCCATTCAGAATCTGGAATCGCTTCGATCCAACGTCCAGCGCGTCTTTCTGGGCAACCAGGCCGCCGTCGACAGGCTGCTGGTCGCACTGCTCGCGCGGGGTCACGTGCTCATCGAGGACGTCCCGGGCGTGGGCAAGACGGTGCTGGCCACCGCCCTGGCGCGCAGCATCGACTGTTCCATGACCCGCATCCAGATGACGCCCGACCTGATGCCCGGCGACATTCTGGGCGTATCCGTCTGGGACCAGCACAAGGCTGAATTCGTCTTCAAAGCCGGGCCGATCTTTTCCAACATCATTCTCGCCGACGAAATAAATCGCACCACGCCGCGCACGCAATCAGCGCTGCTCGAGGCGATGAATGAAAGCCAGGTCTCGATCGACGGCCAGACGCGAAAGCTGATTCAGCCGTTCCTCGTCGTCGCGACACAGAACCCGTTCGAATTCGAGGGCACCTATTTTCTTCCGGAAAGCCAACTCGATCGATTCATGATGCGAATCCTGCTCGGCTATCCGAGCACCACCGACGAGGCCAGGATTCTGCAGCTCGACCCGGCCAGGACCGAGCTGAACGCGCTGGAACCGGTGATGACCGGCGAGCAGATCCTCGAAGCACAGATGTTGGTGCCCAAGGTCCAGGTCGACCCGGCATTGATCGATTACGTCGTCCGCATCGCGACGTCGACGAGGCAGAACGACGCGCTTCGAATCGGCGTTTCGCCGCGCGGCGCCCTGATGCTGGTCCGGGCGGCCCAGGCCACGGCACTGCTGGACGGTCGCGACTATGTCGTCCCCGATGACATCATCACCAACGTGATCCCGGTGTGCGCCCACCGCGTGATCCCGAAGAGCGCGGTGCACGATGCGAATGGCGATGGGGCCGGGCAGATCATTCAACAGGCGCTCGAGACGGTACCGAGCCCGGTATAGTTGCCGCCAAGACGGACATTTCGACGGCAACTATATCGGGAGTCGCAAGTCGCAAGCCCGCATTTCTCACCAGTTTCGCCGCTCGGTGGTGTAACGACCAGCGGTATTGAGACTTGAGGCGAGGCCTTTGATACGCGGCCGGTGACAATGCGCGCACCAGCACGGCAGGTTCGTTCGCGGGCAAGGACGCACACGCGATCCTCCACAGGCGTAGCTGAATACTACGACGAGGACGGATCGCACGGAGGACGAGGGGGTCCCCAATCGCGATTCATTGCGATTGGGGTGCCCCGAAGCCAGCTCGCGAAGCCGCCCGCTGGGCGGTGAAACTGGTGAGAAATGCGAGCACGTGGTGAAGGTCAAGAGTCCTCCTGCAGAACCCTCAAGCCGTCCCCTATGGCTTTGAGGCGGTCGAGCTGCCGGTTTCCGATGCGCACGGTAAAGGTGGCGATTCCTTGGTCGTAGCGGCGATCGATCACCTCGGTGCTGCTCTCGATGAACTGAATCTGCCTTCCCGCGGCCAGGTCGACCTCAAGCCGCAGGCGGCGCATTTGCCCGCGCATGGCTTCGCGCACACGATCGGCCAGGTCGCCGATCCCGGTGCCGCGACGGGCGCTGATCGGGATCGAGTCCGGCACCTGGCGCTGCATCAGAAGCAATTCGCCGTTGTGTTCCAGCAGATCGACCTTGTTCAGCGCCACCAGTCGCTGTTGGTCCGTCGCGCCGATGTCGTCAAGGGTCACCAGAACCGTGTCCAGTTGCTGTGCGGCCCTCTGGTGCGAGACGTCGAGCACGATCAGGAGCAGATCGCTGTGCACCGCTTCTTCGAGCGTCGCTTTGAAGCTGGCGACCAGGTGGTGCGGCAGGTCACGAACGAAACCCACGGTGTCGGACAGCATGACGCCCTCGCCGCCGCCCATCTCCCAGCGGCGGGTGCGTGTGGAAAGCGTTGCAAACAGCTTGTCGTCGGCGTAGGCGCCGCCACCGCCGGTCGGTTCGGTAAGCGTGTTGAAAAGGGTGCTCTTCCCGGCGTTGGTGTAGCCGACCAGACCGACCGTAAAGAAGTCCCTGTTTCGCGCCTCGACCTGCCGCCGCTTGTGGCTGTAAATGTGCGCGATCTGCCGCTTCAATTCAGATTTCTTGCGCTGGACGATGCGGCGATCTACCTCAAGCTGCTGCTCACCGGGGCCGCGTGTGCCAATGCCAACGGGCGTGCCGCCGACGATGCGTTCCAGGTGTGACCACATCGCCCGCAACCGAGGGTAGGTGTACTCCAACTGGGCAAGCTCCACCTGGAGCTTGGCCTCGTGCGTGCGGGCCCGGGCGGCGAAAATGTCCAGTATCAACTCGCTGCGATCCAGGACCTTGCACTCGACCTGCTTCTCGACATTGCCGATCTGCGAGGGGCTCAGATCATTGTCAAAGATGACCACGTCAGCGTTCTGGTCCTTCACCATGGCGGCCAGCTCGCTCACCTTCCCCTTGCCGATAAAGGTGACCGCGTCCGGCTTCTGACGATTCTGAATCAGCTCATCACTTACCGTGGCCCCCGCAGTGTCGGCCAACGCACGCAACTCGCCGAGAGGATCGTGCGGGTCGCTGCGGTTCTGCGGCAGCAGACAGGCCACGAGCACCGCGGACTCCCTGGCGACCCTCAGCTTTTCGCGATGACCCAACTCCATTGACAGTGACAGTGTATGGCTCTAACTCACCTTACTGTACGCCAGTGGGTTCACCGGCGACGGGCCATGGCCCAGGTCGGTGGTCTGCCGAATGGCCTCACTGACCACCTGCTTGGCCGTCTGGACGGCTTGCTCAATCGGCTCACCCATGGCGAGTGCCGCCGTGATGGCCGCACTGAAGGTGGACCCCGCGCCGCGAGTGTTCTTGGTCGGCCGCCAGGCACTGACCAGTTCCTGGTCGGCACGACCGTCGAAGAACAAGTCCACCGCCTCGCCCTCTTCTTCGTTGGGCCGCTTGATGCCCGTGACGATGCAGGCGGCCGGACCGTATCGCGAGCACAGTTGCCGCGCGGCATCCCGCGCGGCGTAGAGATCGTCGATCGGTTCCGACGCACCGAGAAGCAATGCCGCTTCGAGACGGTTGGGCGTCACCACGGCTGCCAACGGGAGCACCTGTCGGCATAGCATCTTCAGCGCCGAATCGTCGAGCAGGCGATCACCGTTGCAACCCACGATCTGCGGATCGACCACCAACGGGAATAGATTGTGTCGCTTGACCGACGTGGCCGTGACGCGGATCACGTTGGCGTTGCCGAGCATGCCCGACTTGACTGCGTGCGCGTCCAGGTCGGTCGCGACGGCGGCGATCTGCTGTTCGACCAGGTCCGGATCAAGAATGTGGACTGCTTTGATCCCCGTGCTGTTCGCCGCCGCCACGGCCGTGACGACCGATGCGCCGTAAACGCCCATCACGCTGAACGTCTTCAAATCGGCCTGAATGCCGCCACCGCCGCTACAGTCGCTGCCGGCAATGGTCAGTGCCGTCCTGGTCCCAGGCGTCGTTCGTTCTGCCAACGGTGGTCTCCGGAGTTTCTAATCCGCAACAGTCTAATCTCGGATCCGCAGACCGCACAGAAGTGGAGATTTGGCCAATACTCCGGGAAGCTTGCCAGCGGGGGCAGGTTCGCTAGAATTCGCTTCCCGGTCGGGCAGTCGGCACAGGACCACCAGGACGCGACGGATTATGCCTCGAATCTGCACATACACAGGTCGAAGGACGCACAGCGGCAATACCTACACCCACCGGGGAAAAGCCAAGTACCTTGGCGGCGTGGGCACGAAGATCACCGGCAAGACCAAGCGGACTTTCCGCGCGAACATCCAGACCGTAACTGCATTGGTGGATGGCTCGGTCCAACGCATCAAGGTGTCAACGAAGGCGATAAAAATGGGGCTCGTGACCAAGCCCCTGCGTCGCAAGTACGCCTACCGGCCAGACGATCAGCAACCCCCCGCGGCCAGTGGGCCCCGCGCCCTCGTGGTGGACGCCGCACCGACCGGGGCCGACGCACCCAACGCCGCCGAATCGGTCGAAGACCATAATTCCGGCTAGGTTTGGTGGACCTGGCGATCAGGGGACCCGGCACTATTGCCGAACGGGCGGCCGAATCCGGGTTGACTTCCGGTCATCACGCGCCAAACAATCAGTAGAGATTTCAGCGTCTGACCCTTTCATCAGTTCGGCTCGCGTCGCAGGAGATCCGTCGAGAACATTGGCACCTGGCACAATCGACGCCAGGGTTCGGGGTGGTTGATTCATGGCGATCCGAGAGGACCAGAAGCTTCAGGTCCAGGAAGCAACCGACATCGTTGCCCTGATCGGGGAGCACGTCGCGATCCAGAAGAAGGGACGCGAATGGGTCGCCGTCTGCCCGTTCCACGATGACCACCGGCCGTCCATGACCGTCTCGCCGGACAAGCAGATCTTCAAATGTTTCTCGTGCGGCGCCGGAGGCGACGTGTTCAGCTGGATGACCCGGTATCAGAGGATGACGTTTCCCGAAGCGTTGGCGCACCTGGCCGAGCGGGCGGGCATCCGCCTTCAGCGGACGTGGCCGTCCGGCCACGACGGGGCGGCCGGCACGACGGTGGACGAGCGCCGGACACTGCTTTCGGCGACCGCCAGCACCCTCGAATGTTTCCGGGCCTTCCTTCGCCACACCGAGCACGGCACTGTGGCTCGTCGCTACCTGGAACAGCGCGGCATCCGGGCGGAATCCATCGAGGCGTTCCAGATCGGCTGCGCCCCGGATCGGTGGGATGGCCTGTTGACCATGATCGAAAGCCGCGGCTGGGTCCTCGGCGACTTTGAGCGGATCGGCGCGGTGATGGAGCGATCCTCTGGCGAGGGCCATTACGACCGCTTCCGAAACCGGTTGATCTTTCCGATCTGTGACGACGTCGGCCGCCCGATCGCGTTCGGCGCCCGACGGCTCCGCGAGGAGGACGATCCGAAATACCTCAACAGCCCAGAATCGCAGCTGTTCAACAAATCGGCGACGCTGTACGGCCTGCACCTGTCCAAGCAGGAAATCATCGCGAGGCGCACCGCGGTGGTCGTCGAGGGGTACACGGACGTGATCGCCTGCCACCAGGTGGGAGTGAAGAACGTCGTCGCCACACTCGGGACGGCCCTGACGTCGCAGCACGCAAAGCAGTTGCGGCGCTACGCCGACAAGGTCGTCCTGATCTTCGACCCCGACGAGGCGGGCCAGCAGGCGGCCGACCGCGCCGTGGAAGCGTTCTTTTCAAGTGAACTGGATGTTGCCGTCGCCGTCCTGCCCGATGCGCTGGACCCGGCGGCGCTGCTTGCCGAGCCCGAGGGCCTTCAGCGGTGGCAGCGGGCCGTCGAGCAGGCGGTAGACGTCCTGGAATTCCAGTTCCAACGCGTCGGCGCTCAACTGCGCGATGCCGCGACGATCAGCGGACGTCAGCGCATCGCAGAGCAATACGTCCAGCGACTGGCCGCGTTAGGGCTGGATCGCCAGGATCCTATTCGCCGGTCCATGATCGTTCATAAATTGGCACAGCTGTTGCATGTGAGCGAGTCGGATTTAAGCAGTCTGATGAAACGGATGGAAACCTCGCGCCGTCCGCGTCACGACGACGTCCGGAACGTGACCGATAAGCGTCCGGAACCCGTTTTTCAGGTAAAAGATGAGGTTGCCTCGACTCATTCGGCGCCTAGAATCAACGCCCTGCAAACGGCTGAGCAACAGCTCATCGGGGCCCTGTTGAGGCAACCAGCACTTTTTCATCACACCCTGGATGACGGCAAGTTGATCCACGATGCAGTACGACCAGAAGACTTCGTGACCCAGACGTCGAGGCGGCTTTACGAACAGGTATATACGCGGCTCAGCCGGAAAGATCATCTGAGTTTGCGGGCACTGGTGGCAGACCTCGGAAGCGACCATGAACAGGATCTTGTGGACCTGGCCACCGGTACTGAAGCCGATATGGAACGGCTTTGCGCCGGCAGCGAAGAGCGTCTTGTGGTCGCGTTTCGTGGAGCCGCAGAAACCATCCGGGGCTATCACCGAGATCAGGACTACTCCCGGATTCGCGGCCGACTGATCGACACGCCGGTCGGCCACGATGACCCCGCCGACGGACGGGAGCGCTTGTTGCGAGAGATGGTGCAGAACAGACGGGAGAATCGGCATCCGGCCCGTATCGGGCGGAAGCCTTCGTCCTAAACACGGAGACACGCATAGTGATCACGCACGACATGCACCCTGCATTGGCGGAACTGGTTACTTCGGCTGGCCGGCAAGGCTGGATTTCCTATGACCAGCTCAACGCCACTCTGCCCGATGAGATGGTCGATCCGGACAGAGTCGATGAGTTGTTGGCATTGCTGGATACCACGGGCCTACGCCTGGTGGAGTCGAGCAAGGCCCCGCACGGGGCCGCAAAAGCAGCTGCCACGCCCCCGCCGTCGATGCACGTCGCCGACCAGGAGCGCGTCGGCTACGACGAGGATGAATTGCAGCACGACCTGGTCCAGGCCCTCCAGGAAACACCGCATCGCCGAATCGACGACCCGGTTCGCATGTACCTGACGCAGATGGGCGAGATCAGCCTGTTGACGCGCGACGAAGAGATTCGCCTGGCAAAGAAGATTGAAACAACGCGCATGATCTTCCGGCGTAAGGTCCTCGAGAACGACTACGGTATCCAGGCCGCGGTTGAGATTCTCGAAATGGTTCATGAAGGCGACCTCCCGTTCGACCGCACGATGAAGATTTCGACGGCCGTTGAAGACGCCAAGAACATGATCGCCGTGCGCATTCCTCATAACGTTAAGACTGTTCGCCGCCTGCTGGAGTTGAACCGCCAGGACTGGCTGACGCTGGAAGAAAACTCGCGAATGGCAAGGGCCAAGGTGGCCAAAGTGCGACAGAGGCTCAAGGCGCGGCGGCGCAAAATGGCCACGCTCATTGAAGAACTCTCCATGCGCACCAGCAAGATCCAGCCCCTGCTGAAGAAGCTGCGGTCGGTCTCCTCGAAGATGATCTCGCTGCGCAACCAGGTCCAGGCGGGCGAGAAGTACCCGGACCGGTACGACCCCGAGGACCTGATGGTCATGAGGGAGGAAGGGTCCGGTTTGCGGTCGCTCGTGCTGGAGGACGTGGGTGACCTGAAGGCGCGCGTTGACGACATCAGTATCGTGTTTGAGGAATACGAGCAGGCCAAGCGCGACCTGTCGGGGGGCAATCTACGACTGGTCGTCAGCATCGCAAAGAAGTACCGCAACCGCGGGCTCTCGTTCCTGGACATCATTCAGGAAGGCAATACCGGGCTCATGAGGGCCGTGGACAAGTACGAGTACAAGCGGGGCTACAAGTTCTCGACCTATGCGACATGGTGGATCCGCCAGGCCATCACCCGCGCCATCGCCGATCATGCGCGCACGATCCGAATCCCCGTGCACATGATCGAGACCATGAGCAAGTTGCGGAACCTCGCCAAGATCCTGCTCCAGGACCTCGGCCGCGAGCCCACCATCGAAGAGATCGCCAAGTCTGCCGATATGCCCGTGGCCGAAGCCCGTCGCGTCATGAAGATCAGCAGGCACCCGATCAGCCTGGACCGCCCCGTCGGAGAAAGTGAGGATTCCTACTTCGGCGATTTCATCGAAGACGAATCGGTCGAGAAACCCGACGACACCGCGACCCAGGAGATGCTCTCAGCCCGCATCGAACAGGTGCTCAAGACGCTGACCTACCGTGAGCGCGAGATCATCAAGCTCCGCTACGGCATCGGCGACGGGTACACCTACACGCTCGAGGAGGTCGGCCGCATATTCAAGGTCACCCGAGAGCGAGTCCGCCAGGTCGAAGCCAAGGCCATCCGCAAACTCCAGCACCCTGTGCGCTCACGCAAGCTGCAGGGGTTCGTCGACGGCACCTGGCGCGAAGAGGAAGAAGCCTCGACGAAATAACGCCACGGTCTTCCTGGCGACCCGTCACATAGCGAACAGAAAATCGCAAATGGCTAATAGCTGTTTGCTGTTTGTTACCCGTGGCGCCGACACGACGCCAATCGTCTAATCGGGTGGATGGGGCAGAGGCGATGCCCCCCGGTCAAATCCCGCGGGCACTACGGTCTGATGCGATTCTGCAGAGCCTCCGACCCGTTCATTTGGCAAAGACGGTCGCGCCGTACTCGTACTCGAATGCTGGCAACTCGAACTGCCCTGAAGGATTACCCGACGATCTGCGCAATCGTGAATACTGGTGCCTCTGCGCGGTTCGTCGAGTATGCGTACGAGTACGAGTACGAGTACAATTCAGTCGGCGCTTGACACGAAACACGTCCGGTCGGCCCACCTGAATTTATTTCTACCAGTATCTTGACCGGATACGCCTATCGACCAGGTGCGCGAAGTGCAGACAAGAGAAGAGATACAACAGTCCAAAGTGAACGGCGAGAATGACAATAATCCTGGGTGACTTAGACAGAAGCCCGGACGTAAGAAGGCTTCGCTCTAATAGGATGACAATCTAGCCCGCATACCGGACAGAAATGGTCGCGTAGAGCGCGAAGGTCGTAGTCGCAGTCCAGGCACCGGATCGTACTTTCCTGCTCCATTGCAGCCCTCAGCCGATCGCGACACCCGCCCACCGACCACGGACGTGATACTGAATCGCTCTACGCAGCACGGTCGAGCGCCATGCGGTCGAGCATTTTCACGGGTACGGGATGTGCAACGCCGTGCATCAACGTGCGCCGGAAGGCGTCATCGGCGAACCACCACGGATGGCGCAGGACATGCTTCAGAAGATGGAGCGTGGCGTGCTGATCGTACAGTTCGGCCTCGGCGAGGGCGTAGATCCGGCGCCTTAAATCGCTGTTCGCAATCATGGCGCGTCACGGGTACTGCGGTTTTCGAATCTCGCACGCGATACGGAACGGGCGCTACTCGTTGGTGCTTAGATCCACCGATCAGGCACGACCGGTTCCCGATGGCGACGTTGCCTGGATTCACCCGGAGGATCCTCGGATGCACGCGCTGACTCCCTTTCTCTGCGATTGACTAATAGTCAATTATTGATGACCATTGGTTATTGAAATCTTGCCCAACCTGTCCTGACACGGAGACCTGCTCGTGAACGCCTTGATCCGCGGCTTGATCAGCATCGGCTTTGCCTGCGCGTTGAGCACCTTGGCCCTTCGCAGCGCCTACGGCACCCTGATCAATGCTATCAAGTCCTTCTCATCGTTCGTTCCGGAGACCGTGGCCACATCGCTGGTGCTCGTCGCGCCGTTTGTCATCGTGGGCCTGGTCATCAACCATATTCTTGCGGTTGCGTTTCCGCCGAAGCGTTCCAACTCCGACGCAGCTGAGACGTAGAGCGGTTTCACCCATGACGGAGCGTCCTGAGCTGCCTGCAGCGGCGTCTGACTTTGTTCCGCCAGTACTGGCGGACATCGACGACCCGCAGCGGGGTCGCCCGCTTCGCCCTCCGCGCCAGACTCAGCGATGCCGACGCCCAAAACGCTATGTCATGGGTGAAAACGCTCTAGCAGGACGCTGCAAAACTCGGTCGGCGCAAAAACGTGTACCTGAGATTTTCAAAAGTTTCGCCTTCAACGCGTTTGGACTCGGTCTGCGAAGCGAGAGCGGTAGTTTTAAATTGGAGATTCTTGGGCGAACGCCAGAATCCGGGGTTTTGCAGCGTCCTGCTAGCCGAGTTCGGATCGCACGACGCGAGCCGTCGTCTGCCGCAGAAGGTCCGCGGCGCGGCGAATGGATTCGTCGGCGGACAAGCCGGTGCCGATCGCGTGATAGGCGGCGATGCCTTCCTCGAGCGTTCGCTCGGCGTCGCGCCCGATCGAACCGACCAGGGCCACCGTCTTGACGCCGTGTCTCGCAGCCGATCGGGCCACGCCCAGGCATGCCTTGCCGGACAGGCTCTGACCGTCAAGCCGCCCCTCACCGGTGAGGCAAAGGTCGCAGTCGGCGACGCGGCGATCGAAACCGACGGCGTCCAGAATCAGCCGTATGCCCTGCTCCATCCGCGATCCCAGCATGGCCGCCATGCCACCGCCCATCCCGCCGGCCGCTCCGGCTCCCGGCGTCGTCTGGACGTCGCGTCCGAGCTGCCGGCGCATCAGCTGGGCCAGGTGGCATAGCCCCTCGTCGAGTTGCGCGACTTGTTGCGGTGTGGCGCCCTTCTGGGGTCCGTAGACGTGGGCGGCACCATCCGGACCCGTCATCGGGTTGCTGACGTCACAGGCCACGACGATCTGTGTCGTGCCGATTCGCGGATCCAAACGACTCAGATCGATCCGACCGATCGCCTTCAGCATGCCACCGGTGACCGGCCGATCCATGACGGCACCCCGCGCATCGAAAAACCGCACACCAAGTTGTGCCGCCGCGCCGCAGCCACCGTCGTTCGTGGCGCTTCCGCCGATGCCCAGGATGATTCGAAGCGCGCCGTGATCCATCGCCGCGACGATGAGCTGCCCCGTACCGTCACTGCTCGTGCGCGTAGGATCGCGGCGTGACGGTTCGATCAGGGCCATGCCGGACGCCGCCGCCATCTCGATCACTGCCGTCCGCGGCTGACCGTCGACCGTGCCGACCAATCCCCATCGCGCCTCGACCGGGTCGCCCAGCGGGCCGGACACGCGTGTCACGTGCGGTTCACCGTCCGTGGCCGCCAGCAAGGCGTCAACCGTTCCGTCGCCGCCGTCTGCGATCGGGCAAAGATCAACAGCCGCCGCAGGCAGCGCGTCTGCGACACCACTCTGCATCGCCCGCGCCGCGTCGATCGCGGTCAACGATTCCTTAAAGCTGTCCGGTGCGCAGATGATCTTCATGACTTGGTGGAAAGGTACGAAATTCGGAGTTGACAGGATAACAGGATGGGATCGGGAAAGACTTACAGGATCTGAAAGAGCAGGAGAGCGGAAGAGCAGAAAACAAGAGGAGGCAGACCACGTTGCTGGGTTTTCCCCTTCCCTGCTTTCCTGCTCTTGCGGTTTCCTGCTCAAATCAACTTGTCACATCCGATCGTGTTATCCTTTCCTCGCATCTCCATGGATGAATCGCATGATCTCGACATGATGCGCCTGGCGCTGCGGCAGGCGGAGGCGGCGGCACGGACCGGCGAGGTGCCGGTCGGCGCCGTGGTCTATCGCGACGGACGCGTTCTGGCCGAAGGTCACAATCAACGTGAAACGAAGGCCGATCCGACGGCGCATGCCGAGATCGTCGCCCTTCGGGATGCGGCCCGAGTGGTCGGCTCCTGGCGGCTTGACGGCTGTTCGATCGCCGTGACGCTCGAACCCTGCCCCATGTGCGCCGGGGCGCTGGTCAACGCGCGCATCGAACGACTGGTCTACGGCGCCGCCGATCCAAAAATGGGCTGCGTGGACACGCTGTATCGGATCTGCACGGATGCACGTTTCAATCACAGGCTAGTGGTCACAGCCGGTGTCCTGGCCGACGAGTGCGGAAAGATACTCAGTGAGTTCTTTGCGTCTAGACGGAGCGACGAAGGGGGGAGGGGAAAGGCACGAAGGCACGAAGGCACGTAGCACGAAGGGGAGAGACAAAGCCAGTTACTCAGTTTCGCGATCGGCTCTCAGGATCCCATAGTGCTCAATGTCTCCGAACTTACCCCACTTGCTGAAGTTCTGGCGGAGCGAGCCCTCATACTGCATATCGATTTTTTGCAGAACTCGTCCAGACGCAGGATTGCGCCTGAAGTGGTACGCATAGATCCGATTCAAACCGAGGACGTCGAACGCGTAGTTGACCGCCGCACGAGTTGCTTCAGTACAGTACCCCTGGTGCCAATAGGCCTTTCCAATCCAGAACCCCAGTTCTGCGCGACTGTGCGTCGGCGTGATATGAAGGCCAATGGCGCCAATGAGAGAATTGTCGGTCCGCAGAACGACAGCGAAATTGACGAGTTCACCCTTCTAAAATTTCTCCTGATGTGTTAAAATCCACTCTTCAGCCAGCCCGTCCTCATAGGGATGCGGTATGACCAGAGTCGGAGACGCGATCTCACGATCACCCGCCAGACGCTGGGCCTCAGATGCATCGGCCAACGTGAATGGTCGAAGGTGCAGTCGGGGAGTCTGAATGGAAGGACGATCTGTGATTGACGATGGCTCCAGTACAAACGATTAACTGACATGCAATGACGTCGGCTTGCAATCCCTCTCCCCCCTTCGTGCCTCTCTTCTCACGCCCCGATTCGCCTCGTTCGCAAGTCGTCTTTGTCCGCGTCATCCTCCGGCGCCGGGCCCAGGCGCGGTTTGCGAAGATCTTCGTCGCCACTGGGACTTCGCTTATCCAGTCCGTTCTGACGCCACTGCAAACACGCGGGCATCACGATCAGGCACGCAACCAGGTTCAGGCCGATACCGAGCGTCATCACGAAACCCAGGCTGAAAATACCGCGGTGACGGGCCAGCATCAGTGCCCCGAAGCCGATCATTGTCGTGAGGCTGGTGATCATGATTCCTTTACCCGTCCCCGCCGTCAGCCCGAGCGGGCGGGTCTTGCTGTCCTGGCGGTAGCGGTGCAACACGTGGATGCCCGAGTCGACGCCGATTCCGAACATCAAGGGCAAGACGATGATGTTCGCGGGGTTGACGCTCATCCCCAGCGCCCACATGACACCGAACGTCACGGCGAATCCGATGCCGACGGGCAGCAGCGCCAGGCCCGCGTCTTCCAGCCGGTGAAAGTCGGCCCACGCCAGCAGCAGGACCACCAGGAGCGCGAACAGCCCCGCCATCCGATATGAACGAAGGATGAGCTGGCCCGACTGGTAGAACTGCACCATCGGTCCGGTGAGGATGGGTCGAGACTTTGACGGCGCGGCCCGTTCCGAGTCTGCGGATGCAGCTTCTCTTCGCGCCCGACGCGCCGCATCGCGATCCTTGCGAAAAGCCGGTAACGGCGGACTCACGGTCTCAATCGACCGGCGTACGTCGTTGATGAACATCGGCATGAACTGCGGATCGAGCGGGCTGTCGAATCCGACGCGCTCGTTGTCCGGGTACACCTCCAGAGCCAGCCGGCCTCGTTGATCGCGGTAGGGTCGCATCAGGTCGGCCGGAAGGTCCTCGAACTGCAGCGGGTCGGTGTCCAGGGCCGCCTCGATCTCGGCGGCCATCTGCCACCGCCAGGCGTCGTATTCCTGGTGAAGCCGGGCCAGTCGCAGGGGCAGCGCCTGCGGTGGGAGGGATCGCGCCGCCGCGACCAGCCGATTCACGGCCAGAGCAAGATCCTGGTAGAGCGGCCACAGCTTGGGCATAAACATCACGAACGATTTTCGAGTCTCGACGGTCGCGCGCAGCGAATCGAGACGAGCAAGCATCTCATCCGGCGTTGTGACCCTGTCGGTTGGATGCAACGCATCGGGCAGGAGTGCCCGATCGAGCAACGGGCGCAGTCGCTTGCGCGCCTGAGTCAGACGATCGCACTTGGCGGCGTCGTCCTCCGGAAACAGCAGCGCGGCGCCACCGACATCCTTGACCGTCTGCTTCTCACGCAGCGCCTCACTCAGGGCCCTGCCCTCCTCGAGATTCGAGACGATGCAGACCGCCGAATAGATCGATCGGCCGCCGTATCGGGCGACGCGCTGCTGCCAGTCGACACTCTCAATGCCGCGCGGCTGCAACCGCAAGAGGTTGTAATCGAATTCGATCTGCGTGATCGCCACCAGTGACATCAGGGTCACGACGACGGCCACGATGACCGTCAGGCGAGGCCGGCGCACGAATGGCCCGACCCATCGCTCCTCGAAGAAATGGAACAGGCGGGACGTCATCGGTCGAATGTGCTTGTGCTTCGGCTTGACGAGGCGCAGCAGCGCCGGGAATACGCTGAACATCGCCAGCAGGCAAAGCATGATCCCGCCGGCCGCGATCAGCCCCATCTCGGCGACCCCCTTGAACTCCGTAAACACGGTTGTGACGAACGCGGCCGCCGTGGTCAGCGCGCCGGTGATGATGCCCGGCCCCACCCTGGCGAAGCTGTCCCGCAATGCCGCTTCGAAACCCGCCGGGCTGTCGGAGTGATTGTGTCGAACCAGTTCAAAGCACGAGGCGAGGTGGATTCCATACGCGATCCCCAACCCCAGAAGAATGGCACAGACCACGACGCTGATCACCTGAAGGTGACCGACCACGAGTGTCAGGTAACCGAATGTCCAGGCAATGCCGTACAGCAGCGACAGCAGCACCAGCAGCGGCGTTCGCCAGCTGTGAAACGCGATGACCAGCAGCACCCCGATGATCACGAACGCCACGAGCGATGCGACTATGCTGTCGCGGGCCACCGCCTCGGTCTCATCCGCTTCGACCACCTCCAGACCGGTCAACCCGAACGCGACCTCCGGGTAGGCAGATCCGATGGTCTTCATGACGCTGCGAATCGACTCGATCGATTCCGACAAGGCGTTGATCTTCGAAGCCTCAACCTGCGGCGTGATGCGGATGAAGAGCAATCGTCCGTCCGGCTGTGATTGGAGGTACCGCCATCGTGGTGCCTGCACGAACGACTTCGCGACGATCGACCGCAGATCGTCCCGATCCTGGGGATCCTTCTGAATGACCTGATAAAACGCGTCGATCACCCGCGTCAACTGCTCAATCGATCGCGGCTGGGCGCTGCCGGTCGGCGCCACGGTCGGCAACTTGAATTGGGATTCGATGTATTCAAACAGCTCAAGCGGACCGCTGCTGGCCAGCAGCGGCTCGGCCTGCTCGATCTGCCTGACCCGCGTCTGGAATTGATCCCAGTTGCTGGTGCGCAACGCCCTGGGACCGACGCGCGACGCGTCGAAGCCGCGGACGACGGCGTGGACATGCGCCGCCTGGCGTTTCAGTTCCGCGGCCAGTTCGTCCACCAGGTGTTCGGCGCGAAGGCGGTGCTTCGGTGACGGAAGTCCGTGCTCGAACGTGTCCACGACGATCGTCAGATCGTCTTTGCCGACAAAGTTGTCAACCCATTCGATGTATCGTTCGTTCCAAGTCAGATCCTCGTCGATCAGACGATTGCGATCCGACTGGAAGGTCAGGTGACGATACGTGACAGAGACCGATGCCAAGGCCACCGCGGTGGCCGCGAAGAGCACCCACCGCGGCCGACGGCTGACGAACCCCGCCCACCAGCCGAGCATGCGGTATCGAAGGCCCTCGTGCATGCGATGGTCCGTCTCAACGGAGGAACACCTAGAAGCTTCGTCGCTGCGTCATCCCACGTCAACAAGGCCGAGC
>CAUZBA010000007.1:0-25271 GCA_963577635.1 Phycisphaerae bacterium | reverse complement strand
CATTGCGGAAGATTCGTTACTGCAGCCTCCCGTAGGAGTCCGGGCAGTGTCTCAGTCCCGATGCGGCGGGTCGTGCTCTCACACCCGCTAGCCGTCATAGGCTTGGTGAGCCGTTACCTCACCAACAACCTGATAGCACGTTCCCCGATCTCAGGGCAGCAAGCCTTTGCTGAAACCACCATATGGCGGTCGCAGATCATCAGGTTTTACCCCGGGTTTCCCCGAGCTATCCCTGACCCTGAGGTACGTTAGAAACGCATTACTCGCCCTTACGCCACTTTATACACCCCCCGAAGGGGGCTTTAATCGTTCGACTTGCATGTTTTAACCATGCCGCCAGCGTTCAATCTGAGCCAGGATCAAACTCTTCAATTTAAATTCTTCGCTTCCCGACCGGTCCAGGTCACCGCTAAAGCGCGGCGATTGGTGGCCGGGAGTTGCGTCTGAAGACATTCGACCCGAAATCCGCCGCAAGCGGCGGACCGGTCGACGCTCGGCCCAAGTGGACCGAACGGTTGGCTCAACTCCACTATTGGAATTGCTTCCAAAAGGGTCACAAGGATGTTGAGCCACCCGCCCACTAAAAAAAATATGGGCGGGCATCCGGGCGACCTGGCAAATGACCACCAGTGTCGCCGCGGCTCACATCCTCGCGGCGCTCCCAACTGTCCACTTGTCAAAGATCCCACTCACCGCGTGGTTGACGCGGCCGATAGCGCAAACAAATATACCAAGGCCACCTTGCACCTGTCAAGGAGGCCCTCCCCGCTGCCGCCTTTCGCCGATAGGACCAAAAGCGGCGCGGTCAAAGACGCATTGACTTCGACCGTCGATATTAGATGCGGTGCCCCGAAGAGGCGTCAAGTGGGCCTGCTCCTTCGCAGCGCTGCCCGCCGAGCGCCCCCCGCGGGTTCCCATCCGGGCGGACTTGGGGGCTGGATTGAACCGGTCCTGTCGAAAAAAAGTCCGATATGACGCTGCTCATCGACTGCTACAACCTGCTGCACGTGCCGATGCCGCCGTCACTTGCGGGTCTGGACGAGGCCTGGCTCTGTCGCCTGCTGGCGCGCAGCCGCTATCGATCCGGTGGGATCGTCGTGGTCTGCGACGGTGTCGCGAAACCCGGCGGCCCGAACGAATCCGCAGTCCCGGAGGTGGACCTGGTTTTTTCGGGACCCGCCCGGTCGGCGGACGACGTGATCGTTGCCCTCGTTCATAAGCACAGCGCCCCGCGCAGGCTGACCGTGGTCAGCAACGACCGGCAGATTCAAAAGGCGGCCCGCCGGCGACGGGCCCGCATCAGCACTTGCGAGCAGTTGGTGCACGAACTGCTTCACGGTGACGGCGATTCTTCGGATCGAACCGACGACGGGAAGCCCGGGCCGCAAACGCTCAGTGACGAACAGGTCGGTTATTGGAGCGCCCAGTTCGGTGTCGATCCGCAAATGCCGATCGACGGTGATTGACGCATTTGCGGTAGGATCTCTTGGGTTCCATCGATTCGGGCTGCACTCCCATGGCACGCACGACCGCCTCGGACGCCGAACTCGACCAGGCCACCGGCAAGCCGGCCTATCGGAGGGTGGTGTTGAAGATCAGCGGTGAGGCATTCTGCAAGCCTGGCGGGTTCGGGATCGACGCCGAGGAACTGGATCTGATTGCGGAGGAAATCGGGGCCGCGGCACGCCAGGGCACACAACTGGCGGTCGTGGTCGGCGGTGGCAACATTTTTCGCGGATCCGTCCTGGCCGAAAAGGGAAAAATCGACCACGCCATCGCGGACACGATGGGCATGCTCGGGACGGCGATCAACGCCCTGGCCCTCAAGGAAATGCTGGACAAGCTCGGCCACCCGGCGCGGGTGCTCAGTGCACTGAATCTCACGTCCGTGGCCGAAACCTTCATCCGCGGTCGCGCGATCCGACACCTGGAGAAGGGCCGCGTGGTGATCTTCGCGGCGGGCACGGGCAACCCGTTTTTCACGACGGATTCCGCCGCCGCGTTGCGGGCCGCGGAGATCGGCGCCGATGTGCTTCTGAAGGCCACCAAGGTTGACGGAATCTACGACAAGGACCCGCTGACCCACCGCGACGCCGTGCGCTTCGACAAGATCACGTTCAGCGATGCCATCAATCGCAAGCTGAAGATCATGGACCTGGCCGCCTTCGACATGTGCCGTGAACAGAGGATCCCGATCGTTGTGTTCAACATGAAGAAGGCCGGCAACATCGTGGAAGTCGTCCGTGGCGCCGACCACGGGACCCGAGTCGTGCCCGATACCGCGTGAGGTTTTCGATATGGACCTCGACGAAGCCATTCTGACCTGCGAAGACTCGATGGAAAAGACGTTGGAGTTCCTTAAGCAGGAGCTGCGCGGCCTGCGCACCGGTCGGGCAACGCCCGCGCTGGTGGAATTCATCAAGGTGGACTACTACGACACGCCGACCGACTTGCGGCAACTGGCGTTGATCACCGTCCCCGAGCCGACGCAGATCCTGGTCAAGCCCTATGACGCCTCGTGCATCCAACAGGTCGTCAAGTCGATCCAGGCTTCGGGGCTCGGACTGAACCCCTCGCCCGAGGGCAAGCAGATTCGCCTCGTATTGCCGCCACTGTCCGGCGAGCGCCGCCAGCAACTTGTCGGTCAGGTCAAGCAGATCGGTGAGCAGACGAAGATCGCCATTCGCAACGCCCGCCGTGATGCGAACAAGCACGCGGATCAGGCCAAGAAGGACAAGACGCTGCATCTGAGCGAAGACAGCATCGAGCAGGCCAAACACGACACGCAGGAGCTTCTGAAGAAGTTCGAGAAGCAGGTGGATGACGCGATCGCTACCAAGTCCAAGGAAGTCCTCGAGATCTAGGCTAAGGTCGGCACGTCTGGTCGCCGCGACACCGCCCAATCGCCCCGTTTGAGTTGCACACCCTATTCACCGCGATTGGGGATCGCATCGGGTTCCCTCCCCGCGGGCTCTCAGGCCGATTTTGCCCCTGCGGTACACTTAGTGATTCGGGACTCGGACAGGGGCTGACGCATAGGATTCAATCGTCGGGGGCAGCGGGCGGTTTGTCCGCGGTGTTGGCAAGTGAGGCGTTGACGATGATCGCGTATACAGCCGGTTTCGGCACATCCGCTCTGCTCGTCCTGCTGGCCACCGCGGCGCTCGCCGCTGAGGCGCCGGCGAGCGACAACGGGACAATGCATTCCGTCGCTCGCTCTTCGCTCGCGACGGCGCTCGAGAGCGCCGTCAAGCAGCTGACGGCCGAGGCCATCGACGTCGGAAAGTACAAGGATGCCAGGATCAGCCCTCACTTCGAACGGCCCCATCCCGCGCTGGGCGGCTTCGGGCCCGAGGTGGCCCTGGACGTCCTGGACCGCATGTTGGAACCCTTCGCGGGCAATGTCTATGAGGACACGTACGTCCGCTGGCACCTGATGCACGTGGTCAAGCTCGCGTCGGAGTCGGACCGCCGGCAGATGGGGTCCAGGCTCGTTCAGCTGGTCAAGCAGATGCCCGAAACGCTCGGCATCAGTCAGCGTTCCGAATTCCGCCGCGAACCCGAGGACATCGCCGCGGAATTCACTAAAATCCGCAACAGTCTGCGGGTCGTCATCGGGTATCCGCCATACCAGAAGCAAATCGATCCGCCGGACTCTTTCGATCAGATGTCTGCCAAGCGCCGCGTCGAGGCGGAGGTTCTCTGGAAGAAGGCTCTGAAATTAAGGGAACGTTACGAGGTGATCACCGATCATGACGCGGTGGCTTTCAACGGCCGCATCCGGGAGGTCAACTGGATCGTGCGGCAGTACCGCGGCGAGTTGATCTACGCCCTGTTCTTCACCGGCGACCCGGAGATGGTCGAGCTGATCATCTCGACCATCAGCGCCCACGCGAGCCGACGCAGCGTCATCGCCTTCGATCTGATGTCGTTCGGGTACCTAGCGGTGTTCGACGGAGCGCTGGATCTGTACGAGCCGTCGTTCCTGAAGAAAATGAGCAACAACCTCAAGCGTGCCGCGGCGGCCAACGACGGATGGAATCGCCACAAGGGGCGGCACAGAAACTTTGCCGACTTCGCGTTCCACATAATTTCGCTGCTCCAGGATGGCGGCGGATTCACCCAGCAGCGGAACACGACAGCCCCGCCGCAGGATACCGACACTGACTCGCAAGGTTGACCCGCCCACGCCGCCCGACGTTTCCAGCCGGCCTGACCGGAAAGCTCCAAAGCATGCCATGATCGAGCCCAGAACGATCATCTCGTTCCTAATCTGCACGGTCGTGACGGCCGCCGCCAGTCCCGCGGCCCGTGGCCAGAGCGGTGACGGTCGCGGCCTTTCATTGCCACGGGTCAATGCCGCGATCGACAAGGCCGTCAACGCTTACTACGAGACGACACCGCCTCCGTGGACGTTCGACCGCGCGCATCTCCTGGAATCGAGCAGGTTTTTCAATCCCTGGCAGGTCGAGCACGTGGTCGGTAACCATAGCCTCATGATCGGGGCGGTGCTGGCCTGCGGGCAGAGCTATCAGAACCCGAAGCTGTACCGGCGCCTCAACTGGACGCTGAGCCGGGACGACTCGGGCACCTACGACCGCTGCATGCGCCTGCTGATGCTCGCCGAGCTGCCGCCGTCGCGCTGGGCACCGTGGGTGCGTCGCGACGCCGTGGTGCTCAGCAAAGTGCTGACCGCCGTCGACCTTGAGAAGAAGAATCCGGGCGGCGCGTTCCAACCGCACTACTCCGGCACCGTGCCCACCGGCTGGGGCGACGCGGCCAACTCGCAGTACGGGGCCCTCGGACTGACCGGCGCCGAGCGGGCGGACCTGCGCGTGAAAATCGAGGTCTGGAAGCGAATCGACGCCTATTGGCGCGTTACCCAGCGGGCCCCGGCCAATCCCAGCGCCGACGAGGAGTCACTCGGACCGAACCTCGCGGCCGCGGGCTGGTCGGTGACTCCGCCCCAGGCGACCGCGGCCGACGCGCCGCCGTTCTACAGCCGGGTGTCGAGCCCGATGACCGCGGGCGCCGTGACCGTCCTGTGTTTCACCGAGCGGCTGCTGCGCGGCGAACGTTTCAAGCTCGGCGACCGCCTGTCCCCGCAGCTTCGGCGCGGGATCGCGTGGCTCGACGAGAACTTCACGCTGTCGGACCCGCGGGAGAAGGACGACTGGTATTACTTCATCTACCAGATGCAGAACGTCGGGCGGGCCACCGGGTATCGAACGTTTAACGGCGCCAACTGGTACAGACAGATCACGTCGGAACTGCTGCGCCGCCAGGGCCGCGACGGCTTCTGGAAGGGGCCGAAGGGCAGGCTGTTGTCGACGGGATTTGCGCTGCTCTACCTGGCCCGGGCCAACGATCCGGTCGCGATTGCCAAGCTTCGCTTCAAAGTTCCGGCGAAGAAGTCGGATCACAGACATCGCGACGCGGCCGGCGCGGACGATGGCGTGCGTCTCGTCGAAGGGGCCTGGAACAACCGTCCACACGACATGTGGAACTTCGTGGAGTACATCAGCGATCACGTCGAAGCTTCGACGACGTGGCAGATCGTCGAAGCGGACCAGCCGGTCCACGAGCTGATCGAAAGCCCCTTGCTTTATCTGGCGACGGACGCGACATTCCGGTTCAGCGATGCGCAGGTCGACAACCTGCGGGCGTACGTCGAGGCCGGCGGCCTTTTGATCACCAACCCGGAAGGCGCGAACATCGCCAAGGTGGTCGTCAGCGTCCAGGACCTGGCCAAGCGATTGTTTCCGGGGCGCGAACTGGCGAAGGTGGACAAGGCACATCCCTTCTATGACCTGCACGGGAAGGTGGACCTGGGCCACACGATGCTCATGATCGACAACGGGCTGCGCCCCCTGATGGTTCACATGGGCCGCGACATTGGCGGAGACTTACAGAAGAACGATCCTGAGGGCAACGGATTCAGGGTCTTGTCGAATATTTACTTGCATTCGACGAGCATGTTCCCCCGGCGCCCGCGTCTGCATACCAACTTTATCGTGCAGTTGAACGACGAACCCCGCGAGAAGCTGCCCGCGGCCCGGGTGCGACACAGCGGCGCGTTCGACCCCGAGCCGAACGCGTTGCGCCAGCTGCGGGCCATCCTGGCGAACCATCACGACGTCGATCTCGACTACGACCCGAACGGGATCAGCGCCACGAAATTGGGCCGCCGCAAGCTCGCCTTTCTCACCACCACCGGTGACGGCCTCCTGGTCGCGGCTGAGGCCGAAGCCCTGCGCCGCTGGGTGGAAGCGGGCGGGACGCTGTGGGTCGACGCCGCCGGCGGCAGCGAACAGGCCAGCGCGAACGTTCAGGCCATGTTCAAGGCGATCGTGCCCGGCGCGACCCCCATTCAACTTCCGCGCGAACACCCGATCATCTCGGGCCCGGCGGCTGCGGAAGGTCGCAAAGACACCGTTCGCTACCGCTTCTACGCCCTGCGGACGATGGGTCCGACACGCCACGCGCGGCTGTTCGCCCACCTGATCGACGGCCGGGCCGCGATCGTCTATTCACTCGAGGATTTGACGTGCGGTCTGGCCGGCCTCGATCACTGGGGCATCTTTGGCTACAGCCCGAAATCGGCGCGCCGTCTGGTGGTGAATGGGGCATTGAATGTGCTGAACAGTCCCAAGACCAAGGTGAGGGTGTCGGCCCGGGAATAGGCACGAAGGCAGGGGTGGCGAAAAAGAGCTGCGTCCCTTTTTCTCGATGAATCATGGGAATCTTTCAGATTGCATTGATCCTGGCGACTTTTCTGTGTTCCCTGGTGGCAGGCTTTCTGTTTGCCTTTGCGATCGTGGCGATGCCGGGCATAAGAACTTTGAACAGCCGGGAGTTCATCCGAGCCTTTCAGGTGATGGATCGCGTGATCCAGAACAATCAGCCGATTTTCTTGTTGGTCTGGATCGGTTCGGTGGTGGCTTTGGTGACCTCGGCCGTGCTTGGCATCGGGCAATTGGATGGAACAGGGCGTCTGCTCATCATCCTG
This sequence comes from Phycisphaerae bacterium, assembly GCA_963577635.1. Taxonomy (GTDB): domain Bacteria; phylum Planctomycetota; class Phycisphaerae; order Phycisphaerales; family Phycisphaeraceae; genus CAUZBA01. The sequence goes on along the minus strand of CAUZBA010000007.1, from coordinate 18,262 downwards.
GCCGCACTCGCCTATCTTCTCGGCGTGCAATTGCCGACCGTCACCATCAACATACCTCTGAATAACAAACTACAAACTCTCGACGTCGACGCGATGAATAAAACAGCGCAGGACGCACCCGTAAAGACTTTGAACCGCGATGGAACCGATGGAACGCCATCAGGGTGGCCTCTGCGAGCCTGGCAACTGCCCTTTTGATCATTCTGATTTTCAGAATCTAGAACGCGCGGCGACGGGTGGCAGTATGTCCGATCGCGATCGAGCGGACCTGCCGACTTGTCGTTCTTCGAGGTTCATTTTTCCGATTTGATCGGCTAGAATGACATGTCCGTCGTGCCGCGATTATCGCCGGCTCTGTGCACACAGGTCATGCAGCACGAACGTTCATTGACTCCAGTCTGTCTGAATTGCGGGTACGATCTTCGCGGCCTGCAAATGGGCGATTCGTGTCCGGAGTGTGGGCAACGCCATACTTTGGAAAGCGTTGTGAGACTTGAGCGATCTCGCCACGCTCGATTGCACGGGATCGTGTGGGATACTGTTGGCGTGCACCTGCTCGCATGGATCGGCATGTCCCTCCTGTACACAGGTGCAAGCCTCATGTATGTCGTGTATTTCCCGTTGATACTGGTCTGCCTGGCTTTCGGGTCGGCTTTCGGAGCCGTGGTTGGGTGGATTGCCATTTCCTGCGTCTGTGTGGCGATAGCGGAGTTTGCCAGGACCATTCATGGCAAGCGCCCCGCCTTTCACTTTGATTGCGAATATCGCTGCGGGATGCGTCTGGGCGATACAGATCCCGCTCATCTTATGGGGGTAATGGATAGGTCCCTGACGCGAGTGGAATTCGGATGTGGCATAATGATGCGATGAATGCATTGCGCCCGGGATGTTCGTCGGTTGAATCTGCTGCGTGTTGCTGGTTTCCGTCGCTCCCTCTTTGGTCGACAGTGGGAATCGGGGCTCGCCTCAGAGCGATAAGGGTTGTCAGTTGCGTCTTGGTGCTGGACATTGCGGGTTTCCGTCGCTCGCTCATCACTCGCGACGGCTCCCTTCGTGCCTTCGTGCCTTCGTGCCTTCGTGCCTCAGTTGCGTCAGCCGCGCGGTTGTGAACATAGACGCCAAATCAACCTTGAACGTCATCACCCAATCCAGTTCTCTCGCAACCGAAATTGGAATCGATTCGGTGATCGAGGGTCGCGGTCGCCTGACCGCTGCTGAGGCTTTACGGCTCTACCACGAGGCGTCGATCCACGACCTCGGGCGGTGGGCGACCGCGGTCGCGGATCGCCTGCACGGGCCGGAACGGCGCACATACGTCATCGATCGGAACATCAATTACACCAATGTCTGCTCGGCGAACTGCACGTTCTGCGCCTTCAAGAGGGACCTGGGCGACGCCGACGCGTACACGCTCACCACTGAGCAGTTGCACGAGAAGATTAGGCAGCTTGCGGCCATCGGCGGCACGCAGATCCTGCTTCAGGGCGGGATGCACCCGGACCTGCCTATCGAGCACTACGAGGACATGCTGCGCGGTATCAAGTCGGCGTTCCCGTCGATTCACGTCCACGGTTTCAGCCCGCCGGAGTTCGTCGAGTTCGTGGCCGTGTTCCGCATCGACGATTTCGCGGTCACGGAACCGAATCGCGGCTACGTCCTGCCACGAGCGGTGTGGCTGGCCAAGCTCGAGGCGATCATGCGGCGCCTGCAGGCCGCCGGGCTCGATTCGGTCCCCGGCGGCGGCGGCGAGATCTTCGCGCCTCACGTAAGACGGCGCATTGGTCTGGGCAAGGCCACGGAGCAGCAGTGGCTTGACGTCATGGCGTGCGCCCACCAACTGGGCATGTTCACCAGCGCCACGATGATGTTCGGCCACATCGAGGGCATCGCCGATCGGATCGACCACATGCGCAGGGTCCGCGAGGCCCAGGATCGCGCGATCGAGGCAGGGTGGCCGGGCCGTTACGTCAGCTTCATCAGCTGGCCGTTTCAGCGCGAGAACACGCCGATGGGAAGGCTGCCGCTGTGGGAGGGGGGGCAAGAGCAGGAGAGCGGAAGAGCAGGAAAGCATGAAACCGGTGCAGCAGACGAGGAACCGTTTCCGGGGGACGTGCCCGGGCACGAGCAGGCGGGCAAGTCGCTGCGGATGGCGGGCGCCGTGGATTATCTGCGCACGCAGGCGATCAGCCGGCTCATGCTGGACAACGTGGCATCGATCGGAAGCTCGTGGGTGACGATGGGGCCAAAGATCGGTCAACTGGGCCTGTTGTTCGGTGCCAATGACATGGGCAGCGTCATGATGGAGGAGAATGTGGTCAGCGCCGCGGGCACGACCTATTGCCTCGACGAAACGGTGCTGTGCCACCTGATCCGCACCGCCGGCTATGTCCCGGCCCAGCGCGACAACCGCTATCGGTTCCTCAAGGTACACGACGGCCCCGACTCGCCGGATCGGCGTGTGCGTGACTGGTCGCAAAGTCGCGTGGGGGCCTGAAAAGGGGTCAGACCCCTTTCGTGCGAAGCACCCTTTGGGCCGTTCCGGCAAAAGGGGTCTGACCCCTTTTCCGGGCCGTCACAACGTGTGATAGTTGATCAATTCGACGTTGAACGGCATCCGGTCGATCCACGGCGTCTTCAGGCTGGCGGTCTCGTCGGCGAAGTCCGGATGGCCCGGATGGACCATCAATTCCACGGTGCCCCAGGGCACGCGGTCGCGCCGGGCCGCTTCGAGAAACGTGCCGAACTCGGTGAACCCGCAGGTCGTTTTCGTGGTCCGGCGGCTGCGCAGCAGCGTGTTCCAGATTCTCTTCTTCATCAGAACGGCGCGCGACGCCGGATAGCACGGCGAGTAGACGTTCTTGGAGATCCGGATCCCGCGTATGCCGAAGTGCTGCTGCACACGCCTCAGCGTCAGGAACAGCAACGGGATGGTGTGCACGTGATGGTGCGAATCCAGGTGACTGACGTTCACCCCGCGTTCGCGGACCTTCTCGATCTGGGCGCACCACTCGCCGAAGATGGCCCGTCGCAGCGACCTAGTAAATGCCACCTCGCGGACGTTGCCGGCGAACGTTCCGGTGTCGTCGACGATCACCTCCAGGTCGCGATGCGTGGTCAGAGGCCTGAAGGTGGTCAGGTTCAGGTGGACCCCGAAGGAGGCGTTCGTGAACGGCGCGATCCGATCGACGGCCTCGTCGAACTTCGGGCCGTTGGCCATCATGGTGGATGACGTCACCATGCCGCGCGACATCAGATCCGCGATGGCGTCATTGGCTTGCGTGGAGATTCCGAGGTCGTCGGCGTTCACGATGATGCGGATGGAACGTGGTGCCCCTGGCATGACGGGATTGTGGATCCGACGTCGAGAATGGACAAACCGGGCACAGAATCGCGATGGAGCGACCCGCCACGGCGGGTAAACTCCGCGACGGAGGGGAGAGCCTCGGATCAATCGGGCATGAACTGTTTGGCAATGACTTTGCCGTTGCGAAACGTCACGACGCCCCAGTCAGAGTTGAGCCGACCATCGTTGCTGTGTCTGAACACGATCGAGTCTTTGATCGCGAGCTGCCCGTTCGGATCAGTCTTGGTCTGGTAGGTTGCGCCGGTCGAAACACTTGTCAACGTCCGGGGCCCCGCGCCATCGGCAAAGGGAACCTCGGGCCATCCAGTTCCACGCATATAACCGGCCATGATCTGTTCGACCTCCGCCCGGGCCATGCCCGGTTGGACGCGTTCAAGGTCCTGCAGAAACGGCTTGCGGGAACTCCACGGGACAAGGTGCAGTATCGCGACGACAACCATGACCGACAGGCATCCTGCGGATGTGAGCTCGATCCGTCTTCGCGTTGGCGATAACGCCACGACGAGGACGCTGCTTCCCACGACGATGAGTCCCGCCCAGGCGTATTGCCAGAACGGCACTGGCATCGCCAGAAGCAACTCGGACAGAGACCCGACCGCGATCGCGAGCAACACCGCGACCGCCAGAAATGTTGTGATCACATCCACAGCCAGCTCCGCGATTGCCTGCCGTGTCGTCATGCGCTTCATCGGCTGATGTTCAGATGTGCGAAGTCTTTCGTTCGAAACCTCACTCGTCCCTTCGTCGCTTCTCGTCGATCACGTCATCCGCTGCGTCAGTTGAATCCTAGACCTGCCGGCAGGATGGGACGGCGCCGAACGACCTACCCCGCGGCGTCCCCGCCGGCCATGATGCGTCGAAACAGTTGCTCGTGCGCGTCGAGCACGGCGCGGGTGCTGAAGTTTTCCTCGATGCGCCGGCGCGTGTCCTGGCGGCACGCGGTCAGGAAGGCGGAGTCGGACAGGATCGCGGCCATCGCGTCGGCGATCTGGTCCGCATCGGACTCCACGAGGGCGCCGTCCACGCCGTCGCGAACAAGGTCCACGATGCCCGAGATGGCGGTCGCGACGGAAGGCAGGCCGCTGGCCATTGCCTCGAGCAGTGCATTGGGCATGCCTTCACTGGTCGACGGCAGACTGAACAGATCCGACGCGCGATAGAGATCGGCAATCTCCCGAGTGAATCCGCACCAGATAATTCGGTCGGCGACGCCCAGACCGTCGGCCCGCGTCATGGTCGCCTCGCGGTAGCCCTGATCGCGGATCGGCCCGGCGATGGCCAACTGGCATTCCGTCCCGCGCGCTTTCAACAGGCCCAGCGCTTCGACCAGCAGGTGCGGCTGCTTGCGGGCATCGACCTCTCCCACGAACAGGACGGTCGGCAGACTTCGCCAGCCCAGACGTTGCCTCAGATCCGTGCGCTCGGCATCGTCGCGTGCGGGTCGAAAGATGTCGGTGTCCACGCCGTTGGGAATCTCGGCGATCTTCGATTCGGGAACGCCATACCCGCGCAGCTCTTCCGCGATCAGCCGGCTGATGGCAATCACGCCGCTGAGCCGGCGGATCATTTTCCGCCGCCGCCGGTACAAGCCGAAGATCGCTTTCCAATCCCCCTTGCTGGCCAGGTCCGCCCGATGTCCGGCGAGCTTTACGACCGCGGGCAGCCCGAGCTGCTCGGCCCGGCACGCGGGCCGGACCGTCAGGTGGTACCCCCAGATTCCGTGGAATACGTCGAAAGATGATGCGTGGTCCGACAGCCACCTGCGGGCCCTGCTCAGAAAGCGCACCTGATCGATGGGCTTCAACGAGATCGGGGCGAGCAGATGCTGCTGCTCGAACAGGTCGTACGCTTCCTGCTCGGGCCAGCCGTGAACCAGGCTGATCGCGAAACGGCCGGGATCGGCATTGCGGTATAACCGGTAGGCACTCATTCCCGGCCCGCCATAATGCAGGCCCGCGCCCTTTGGCGACCAGAGCGCGATGCGCAGTGGACGCGCTCGATTCGGACCGGATGAGGCCATGGCTGAATCTTAACCCGCATGGCCAATCGCGTTCGACTGTGTAATCATTGAGTGATTCGTCCTGTTCGCGGGCGAACAGAATGTCGATCGCGCCGAGGTGTTGCGATCGGTCAGGGGCGCCAGCTCATGACGACCTCGCAAAGTTCATGTGTCGGATGCGGGGCTGCCGGCGTCGACTTGGCCAAACAGGTCAACGGGTACGACGTCCTTCGCTGTTGCGCCTGCGGACTGCGCTTTGTACCGCCGCAGCAACTACGCGACGGATTGGACTATGACACCCTGTACCGCCCCGACGGCGTCTATGTGTCGCACATCAGCGATTCGCTAGCGCTCATGGCCGGCCGCAAGTCGAAGCCGGTGCGGGCGCGCCGCATCGCCTTGAGGCAGATCGCCGGGACGGGCCCGCAGACGCTTCTGGATGTCGGGTGCGGTGTCGGTGCGTTCCTGCACCTGGTGCAGGAACTGGGCGTGAAGGTCTGGGGCACTGATCTGAGCCGCAACGCGCTGCAACTGGCAGAGCGCCTCGTCGGGTGCCCGCTTTACTGTGGTGTTCTGAGCCCGGAGGCCTTTCCCGATACTCGGTTCGACGCCATCAGCACCTGGGAGGTGCTGGAGCACGTCGCCGACGTCACGGGGTTTCTCGGATCGATCTACGATCGGCTCAACCCGGGCGGGATCGTCTACATGTCCACACCGAACTACGACAGCCGCTGGATGTGGAACGACCTCGATCGCGACCCTCGCAGCAGCCCACCCCTGCACGTGACGTTCTGGAACAGCACCGGCCTGGAGCGCCACCTGCATCGGGCGGGGTTTCGAGACATTCGGGTGCGGGCGCTTTCCGTGCCGCTGACGTCGGCCGTTCGCTCAGGGGTGCCGTTCGCGAAATGGATCGTGGTGGCAGACACACTGCTGCGGCGTTCGCAGCGACGCACGCTGCTGGCCACGGGGGTCAAACCGTCGCACCCATGAGCCTCACCGACGAACAATCCGCCGCACTGCGACGTCAGGCCGGCGCGTTCAACCGGGCGCCCGCCGCGTTGTTGCGCCGCAACGTGACCGTCGGTCTGGTCGGGCTTGGCGCGTTCTGTGTCCTTGCGTTCGTCATGTTCAAGGCCTGGGGCCTGGCGCTGGCCACGGTCAGTTTCGGTTTGCTCGCGGGCTGCTGCCTCATCGTCGTCCGTGGGGTGGCCGGAGATTCAGCACTCTACGACGCCGCGCGACGCTACGTGGTCGCCGGGCGGCCGGTGGACTGGTTCGTCGCCGCGGCCGCCGCGACCGTGCTCGTGCTGGCCCTGGCCATCTTCCACCTGATCACGTTCGCCCTCTGGATGTTGGTGGGTGCTCTGGGGCTGGCACTGGGCATCCACGTGGCGCTGGATCGAACCGTTGAACGACAGAGGCGCGGACCGATTCGCGAGGTGCAGGAGCTTCTCGCGTCACTACGGCGGGGCGGCGCGGACGAAGGCGCGGCCCGGCGATCGGTCCGAGACCATTGCGCCGAGGGATCACAGGAATTGTTCGACGCTCTGTTCGGCCGTGGCGAACCCGACGCGGCCGTCGTCGGTGGCGCGGAACGTCGCACAGCGCTGGCGCTACGGCAATCCGCGGCGTGGCGGCGGCATATGGTCAACTGGCTCGATCGCCGCGCCACAGCGCGCCGTACGAGGCAGCGCGAGCCACGGCAGACCGAACCGGCAGCGAGCTCGACGGCGGTTGCGGACGCCGCGGCGCCGCCGCGACAACCCACCGAACCGGCCACACGCCGCGGGCCGGCACCGGTGGCGACCGTCCCCGCCAGACCGGACCGTCCCGGACTCGATGCCGATGCCGCGCTGCTCCGCAGCGTGGAACGTGGTCTTTGCGAACCGGCGGGCGGTGGTGGGGTGTTGTTCTTGCTGGGACCACAATTCCGTTTCCTGTTCGGGGCGCTGCTGGTGGCCGGTTGCCTGCTCTGGATGAATCAGAACGACATGGTTCCAACCGACGAGATCGGCGACGTCTCGTGGCGGCTGGCCGATCGTCATCTGATTGAACGCCTCGACGAGATCGGGTCGAACATCGCCGACCGAATCGACCCGTCGGACCGCCAGGTGCAACCCCTGAGCCTTCCGCCTCTGCCCGAGTGGTTAACGGGCTGGATCGACGATTACAGCGCAGGTCTCGCCGGCCTGATGCTCATATTTTCCTCGCTGTTTCGCGGCGCGCGAATGTCGTACTTCGCGTACCCCGCGGCGGCCGTGGCGATGTTCGCGGACGGATGGGGTCTGCCATCGATCTGGTTCGTAACGCAACCCTGGGGCAGTGCCCTCGCGGGCCTCGTCCTGCTCGCGGCGGGTGTGTGCTTCCACATGGTCGCAGGTGCGGTCGCCGTGGCCGTTCCCCAAGGCAAGCTGGACGAACGGCGCGTATCGCTGCGAAACGCACGCGGCGAAACTCTTCATGAAGCGCCCGGGCGAAGCGGCAACCCGCAGGCCGCGGCCCTGCGCGCGCTGCGGACGATCCTGGTCACGGCCCTTCGGACACGCGCCTCGGACGTCCACGTGGATCCGGGCCGGACGGGCGGCTGGTTGCGCATGCGTGTGGACGGGGGTATGGTCGACCTCACACAGGTGGGCGTGGACCTTCTTCCGCGCCTGATCAATCTGGTCAAGGTGTTGTGCGACCTGGACATTACGCAACATCGAATCGTCCAGGAAGGCCACTTCAGTGCGGTGATCACCGGGCGATCCGTCGATTACCGCGTCAGCTTCGCCCCGTCGGTCCACGGGCAGAATCTGGTCATTCGCGTTCTCGACACCGCCTGCGTGCCCCAGCGCACGGCGGATCTGGATCTTCCGGACTGGATGCTTCGTCAGATCCAGGCCATCTCGCGCCAGTCGTCCGGCATGCTGCTGGTCTGCGGTCCCACCGGGTCGGGCAAGACGACCACGCTGTATGCCGTCATGCGCGACATCGACCTGAAGCACCGCAACGTGATCACGATCGAAGATCCGGTGGAATACCAGCTCGACGGTGTGATGCAGATGCCCGTTCAGGAATCCGGTGGCAGCGGTTTCAGCGACCTTCTGCGCTCGGCCCTGCGGCAGGACCCCGACGTCATCCTTCTGGGTGAAATTCGCGACGCCGACACGGCCCGAACCGCCATGCAGGCCGCGATGACGGGCCATCTGGTGCTGTCCACGGTGCACGCGCGAGAATCGGTTTCGGCCGTGGTGCGGCTGCTGGATCTTGGCGTGGAGCCCAACCTCCTTGCGTCGAGCCTCAACCTCATCCTGGCCCAGCGCCTGGTCCGGCGGCTATGTCCGCACTGCAAGAGCGGTCGCAAGCCGGATCCGGACGAGCGAGCGTTGATGGGCGCGGCGGGCGAGACCGTGACCAGGATCTACCAACCGCGCGGCTGCGCCAGGTGCCTCAATGCCGGGTACCTCGGTCGCCGCGCCCTGTTCGAGCTGGTGGTGGTCGATGATGCGATAAGGCGAGCTTTTCTCGAGACGCCGACAGTGACCGGATGGCAGGCCGCGATCCATCACGCCTCGTTCACCAGCCTGTCGCAACTGGGTTGGCAGACCGTCGCCGAGGGTGTCACGAGCGTGGATGAGGTGCAGCAGATCTGATCGGCCCCGGTGGGGCGGATCAGAAGTCGCAAGTGGTAAGTGGTGAGAGTCGCAAGTCGGCGCGGGCTGCGCCTGCGAGTCGAAAGTCGAAAGTCTGACGGCCTCAACAGCGAGCTTGCTCGCTAAAGTCACAAGTCAAGGAATCGGACTGCTTTGCGCAAGCGATCCGATCTGGGACAGCGACCTGTCGCGCAGGACTTTCGACTCTCACCACCTGGGACTTGCGACTCGCGGGCGAAGCCCGCGCCCTACCCGGGCCAGCCCTCGAATACGAACCGTCCGTCTCTTGAAATGATCTCGCCGTCTACGCTGATCGTGCCGCCGCGGCGCAGGTCGCAAACCATGTCCCAGTGCAGGCCCGATTCGTTGGCGTTGCCCGTCTCGGGGTAGCCCGCTCCGACTGCCATGTGGAAGGTTCCGCCGATTTTCTCATCGAACAGCGTATTCTTTGTGTATTGGCTGATGTTGTAGTTCGTCCCGATGGCCACCTCGCCCAGGGACCGGGCACCGACGTCCTGGTCCAGCATCTGAAGCAGGAAATCCTGGTTCTTGGAGGCCGCGGCCTTCACGACTCTTCCTTTTTCGAAACCCAGTTCGATGTCGCACACCTCGCGGCCGCCGTGGACGGCGGGGAAGTCGTAGCGGACCACGCCGTTCGCGCCGCCGTCGGCAGCCTGCAGGTTGGGGCCGGTGAACACCTCGCCGTCGGGGAAGTTTTCGTGGCCGCAGCAGTTGACCCAGGTCATCCCTTCGACGTTGACGGTGATGTCCGTGCCGTTCGCGGTTTCGAAGCGCACCTGCTTCGTGCCCGTGAGGTAATCCACCACCTTCTGCTGCCTGGCTTGTATCCGTTGCCATTCGACGATCGGATCGTCGCGGTCGAGGTGGCCGGCGTTGAAGACGAATTCCTCGTATTGCCGCAGGCTCATCTCGGCGTCTTGGGCGCTGGCCTGCGTCGGGAAGATGGTGCCGCACCATTTCAGCTCACCGATCTTGGCCCGCTGCATGAAGCGCGTCATGATCGGTCGCCTGGCGGCCGAGGTCATGGCCTGGCGTTCGGGGGCGACACCCGAAAGGCTCCTGGTGTTCGTTTCCGCCCAAAGGCCGATGGAGACGTCGATCGTTTCGATCTCGTGAATCGCAAGCGGGCTGACGAATTTCAACTGCTCATCGCTTGCCAGTTCGAGCATCAGGTCGGTCAACGCTTCGGGCGCGCAGCGAACGTGTGGGTGGGCCCCCGCCCTGATCACCCGCTCGTAAATCGCCTCGATCAGGCCGGTGGCCACAGGCGGCCCGCTGATCCTGACGATCTGGCCCGGACGGACGCCCGTGGCGTACTCGACCAGGACCCTTGCCAGCTTGTCCAGACGGGGATCACGCATTGCCACGGCACCTCTTTTAGAGACGAAACACTCCAATACGGACGAAACACTCCATGTTAACCCCGGATCACGCGTCCGTATGGCGGGTCCCTCGTCGGACGCGCATGGCCGAACACCAGGGTCTTGCCACGGCCGGCTGCGGCGGCTAGGGTGTTCGGTAGGCGTCAAGGACCTGTCCATGACGATAAAGGCAGCGTCTGGAGAGGGTATTCCGCTTCACGATATGTCGTCGCAGCCCATCGAGCCGTTCGGGGCCAACCTTGAACCGGTCCTGCGCCGGGCAAGCGACGATCGACTTTCCAAGATCAACTGGTTCCGCACCGACTGGCAGCGCGGTGGTGCCGCGACCGGGTTCGCGAAATTCCGAACCGAGGACGGCAGCGCGTGCGACGTCGTTGTCAAGATGCCCGTACCTCCAGTCGAAAGTCTGTGGCTCAATCGGTTGCAGCCTTTCCACGGTCTAGTGCCGAAGCTGTACGCCCACGGATTGAGCTTGAATGGTTATGACATGGCCTGGGTCGTGATGGAGCGTTTGCCGCACGGTCCAATGGGGTCCACGTGGGGCGGCCGTCAGTTTGACCTGTTCGCGGAGGCGGCGGGGCGGTTCTACGCCGCGGCGAGCGATTTCGAGGTGGATCGCCCGGTCGGGCAGCGCGACTGGTCCGCCGCGGTGAAACATGCCCGAGACGCGGTACAGAACGGCAGCACGCCGCACGGTCAGCGATGGAAACAGGCGCTGAAGAAGGCGGGGCGAGAACTCGAATCGTGGCTGGAACAATGGAGGTCGCGCGGCACCGAGCATTGGTGTCACGGCGATCTTCACCTGGCCAATGCGATGTCCCGCGTGCCGCCACCGGATGGCCCCGCGGTCATGATCGATTTCGCCGAGGTTCGCCCTGGTCACTGGGTCGAAGATGCGGTCTACTTTGAGCACCTCTATTGGGGCAGGGAGCAACAGCTCAAGGGTCGGAAACTCTGCCGCCTGATTGCCCAGCAGCGCAAAGTCCACTCGCTGGTCGTAGAGGAAGACTGGCCGCGCCTCGCCACGATTCAACGTGCGTTGCTCGCGGCGACGGCACCGGCAGCCCGGCACCTTTATGGAGACAGCAAACAGCTCGACGCCGTTCTCACCGTGTTGGAGAGAGCGTTGGCGTAGCCCGTTCATTGTCCTGGGCCCGTCGACCACCGTGACAGGCTCACTGATTCCCGGCGCCGGGATCTCTACAGATGGAATAATAAAGTTATAAATAGCTTATTTTAAATATCTTATGATGTATTTGCGCTGCGAGGCAGGCGAATATATTTTTCTTTTTTCCCCAGGAAATCTATTGACATAATTTATCGGTCGCTGGTATCCTTGTTGGGTGAGTACGAGGTGAATTTCAGAGAATCTGCGGGGAACGTAAGATAATTAACCAGAAAAATAGGTAGAAAATTTCCGCGGATGTCGGCGCGTCTGGCGCGTCTGGTGCGGCGCATAGAAGATTGAAACCGCCGGCCACGCGCATCGCAGGAACGGAAAGAGGACATCCCGACCGAAAGTCGGGCAACCCAGGACGGAGGCGGAAACGGAAAAGGAGATAATTCGTATGTCTTGGAGATCGATAATTTCAGGAGAATTGAGGACTCCATTGTCACCTGCGTTGTCGCTTGCGCTTCGAATCGGCCGCGGTCGTCGTCATGCCCTCCGTCGCGCTCTCCGTCGCACCGTAGCGGTCTGCGCTGCGGCGGCATTGGTCGTCGGGGCGGTTCCCACGGCCCACGCGGCCACGGTTGCCAAGTCGATCGTGACCATGGCCGACGAGACCGGCCTCGGAACGCTCCACGCCTCTCTGGCACCGCAGCCGTTCGCGTCGCAGTTGTGGCCGGGGATCGGATTCGCGGGCACGGTCGAATCGCGGGTCTACGTCAACGCGACGTTCGATGTCGTGACGTTCATCTATGAAATTGTGATGGACCCGATCGTGTCGGTGGGATCGGAAGTGGACAACATGCAGTTCGCGCGCCCGGACCTGACCACGCCCGACCTCGATTTCTCTGAGATCACTGCCGGAACGCTCGGCTACCTGACGACCGGAGTCAACGGCCCCACGACCACCCCGGATGCCATTCCCGATACAGCCACGGTTGTGGACAACCCGTCGATCGACACGCTGGATTTCAATTGGACATCCGCGACGAACCCCGGTGCGCCGGGCGCGAACGACCGAGCCGTGCTCTACGTGCAGACCGACGGCAACGTCGATTCCGGGGAGATTCGAGTGTTGTTCACGGACTTCGGCAGTGCCGCCGCCTTGGTGCTGGCGCCCCTCGACGACGCCAGTAACCCGGATATCTCGACGTTGGTACCGACCCCCACGGTGTTTTGGGCGGGTATCGTGATGATCGGGCTTGGCGTGCTGCCGCGTTTTCGGCGCCGCGACGGAAGTGCATGAGACGAAATGATCATGAACGAATCGGGTGGAGTCTTGCTGATTCGTCGTAAATAGGGAGAGGGGTGCGGCCGTATGCGTTTCAAAACGCTCATCTCGTTGGTGCTGATGTTGTTCGTGGGATTGGCGCTCGTCGCCGAACAGGTACCGGCCACCACGATTACTCCCTACATCACCGTAGATGTGGGGTCCGGTTCAGCGGCGATGAATACGAAGTTCGGCGCCGAGGTGGCCAGGCTCGACGCGACCTTGGACGCCGGGTACACGTTTGCCAACCTCGCCCATATCAACGTCATTACCGTCGTCCATGAGGCGACCGAGCAAATGGATCTTGGCGGTGGGGTGATCCTGAACCCGGGTGATTTCACCTACGTGTACTGGTTTGTCGTGAGCGATCCGTTTCCCGGGCTGAATGAATCAATGTCTGAGTTTCAGATTTTGGCGGCCGCTGGCATTAGCGAGATGGTCGCGTCGGAATCCAAAGTCCTCGGGGCCGGTCACAGCACGCACGCCGACTTCGGCGGTTCGCCCCAGGAGTTTCCCGACCCAACCGATCGAACGACGGTCCCCGCGTTGTATGATCAGCTCGACATTGTCTACCCCACTGCACTTGATCCGGGAAGTGTGGGTGTCTCGTTCATCTTTACAACGTCCGACACGCACTACGCGCAGGTTGGGGCCCTCGCCTTCGGGCTGGGCGGGTCGGCGATTGGCGGGTCCACATTCGACAACGGCATTCCCATTATGATTCCGGCGGACGGGGCTGCCACGGGATCTCAGGTGCCGACCCCCGCCGCGGGCGTCGGCGGTCTGGTGCTGCTGGCCCTGGCGGGTGGATGGCGCCGACTGCGGAGTCGCCTTCCTCGGTAAGGGAATCAAGCACAACCCGGAGGCTGGGAGACTCCGTCATTTCCCAGGAGTCTGGGCGTTAGTGCTGTTCCGGTGGGAGGATTTCTTTTGGCCAGACGATACTTCGACCTCAATACCTGATGCACCGCTTATTCTGGATGGTCTCTATCGTCGTGTCCGTTGTCGGCACCAATGCATTGGGTTTCACGCTATTGGATTTCCCAGCCTCGGTGCAGGTCGCTTCGGGATCCTACAGCAAGTGGGACCTGGATTCGACGGTTCCCAATCTGCTCTCACTGTCCTACTCGATCGATCCCACATCCTTCCAGTCTGTTTCGGGTGCCATGGCTGGGATCGACTCGGCCTTTGTGTCCTGGGCGGCGACGACCCCCGGCCTGACACTGACGCCGGCCGGCTACGATCCCGTGTTCAACACGGACGCGAATCTTGTTGGAACCACTGGCTTTGAGGGACCGGCGGGCGTGGGGTTGGGGGCCAACGTCGACGTCTTCATGGTGCCGTCAGCCTACACCGCCAACTTTCTGGGCGAACACTTCGAATTCAATAATCCCACGGTTCTGGCCAGTGCGTTCGTTCACACGTTCGGAAACGGCGAAATAAACACGGTCGATCTTTACCTGAACGACAGCTTCACGTGGGCGACGAACGGGTCCAACTTCGACATCGAGACGGTGGTCGTGCACGAGATCGGCCACGGTCTGGGGCTGGATCATCCCGATCAGGCGGCGGCGAACGGCGCCGAGAATTACAGCCCGTACACGTACGACCCGGGACATCCGGTCAGTGGCGTCGAAACGCTCAACTCCCTCTATACAGGCGTGAATCGCGCCCTGACCGACGACGAGATTGGCGGCATCCTGTTCATGTATATCGATGAGGGGACGGTCACCAAGGGCGATCTGACGCTTGACGGCCTGGTCACATCAAACGATTTGCAACCGTTTATCAATACGTTTTTCAATCAGTCCGCTCCGCTGAACCTGACCGAAGGGCGCGCGGATTTCAACGATGACGACCTGATCACGTTTAACCCCGATTTGCAGGGTTTTCTGAATGCTCTGGGCGGTGGCGGGGGTGGCAGCCAGCCCTTTGCCGTCGTCGCGCCCGAGCCGGGCAGCCTGGTATGCCTGCTGATCGGCGGCCTGTTCCTCGCCTCACGGCCCCGTCGCAACTCTTAGGCGTTTGGGCCCCAGTTACCACTCGAATGAGAAAGGGACCAGCCTCGCGTTGGCGAACGCGTTCCGCTCAAGACGGTCGAAGGTTGTTGCTCGACTGCGATAAATCCTACAATGTGCGAGCCAGGGTTCTGTCTGGCGGATCGGCCGTTGGCCAAAGACCGAGCGAAGCATTCGCTGGCAGGCCAACGACGCCAGCGGGCACTGCGGCCGGTGGACGCTAGGCGGATCCGTCAGATAGAGCCTGACGCGGGGATGATTGACTGGGTTACAGGCGCCCTTCAACCGCCGCGATCGTTGGGGCTTCCATAGCACCATGAGTGAGATATTCGATACCGAAACGACCTTCAAAGATCTTGGGCTGCGCGACAGCCTGCTCAAGGGAGTGACGGCGGCCGGCTTCGAGCATCCGACGCTGATCCAGGCCAAGCTGATACCTCTGATCCTGTCCGGACGCGACGTGATGGGTCAGGCCAAGACCGGCACCGGCAAGACCGCGGCCTTCGGCCTGCCGCTCTTCCAGGGAGCGGACGAAGAGGTTCCGATGCAGGCCCTCATCCTCGTGCCCACGCGCGAGCTGGCGGCACAGGTCAGCAGCGAACTCGAACAGCTCGGCCGATTTACGCCCATCCGCACCAGCTGCATCATCGGCGGCGAGTCGATGCAGCAACAGATCCGATCGGTTAAACAAGGTGGCCACATCCTGGTCGGCACGCCCGGACGCATCATGGACATGCGCGGGCGCCAGATGATCCATTTCGAGAACTTGCGAGCCGTCGTGCTCGACGAGGTCGACCGGATGCTCGACATCGGCTTTCGAGACGACATTCGAAAGATCCTTTCGGGCATCAAGCAGGACCACCAGACGGTGTTCGTTTCCGCGACGATCGGGGACGACATCGAACGCTTCGCACGCCAATTCGCCAAGAAGGACACAGTGCGGGTCACCACAACGTCGGGTGCATTGACCGTATCGCTGGTGGATCAGAAGCTGTTTTTCGTCGAGCCCTGGGACAAACCGCAACTGCTGCTTCACCTGCTGCGACACGAAGATCCGGACACGACCGTCGTGTTCTGTCGCACGAAAGCGACGGTTCACCGCCTGACGCGATACCTGCGCGACCACAACGTCAATGCCCGGGAGATCCACGGCGACCTCCAGCAGAACCGGCGGAACCGCGTCATGGAATCGATGCGCCAGGGCAAGCTGGACGTTCTGATCGCTTCAGATCTTGCGGCCCGCGGCCTGGATATCGAACACATCTCGCACGTGCTCAATTACGACCTTCCGGAAGACCCTGAGATATACGTCCACCGCATCGGGCGCACGGCGCGGGTAGGCCGAAGGGGAGTCGCATGGTCGTTCGCCACTTCCCACGACGGCCGTCTGCTCACCGAGATCGAAAAGCTGACCGGGGTGCTGATCGATCAGATCGACTATCCGGACTTCAAGCCCGGACCCGTCCCGGAAGACGTGGCCCACGAAAGGCGCCACCGGACCATGGCACCGCCCGATCCGGGGCAGGCGCTCAAGGCCCGCACGACCCCCGCGCCGTCCGTCAACCTCAGCGACGAGGAGCTTGCCGCGAAGTTCCCCGGCGGCGTCGTGCCCAAGTCGCTTCCGACGCGGACACTCGGCTCGCGGCTGCGCCGCCGGCGTTGAGAGCGGTTTGAACCCCATCGTAAATTCCTGAGTTGGGTGCATGCGTGCCTGGCTCTGTCTGCGGCGCGCCGGGACATCGGCGCCCACCGCCTTCGGCGGACTTCGCCGACGCTCAGAACGCCAGGTTTGGATCGAAAACGCCCTGATTGCTAAGATGAACCCCCATGGCCAAGACCCGAGAAATCAAACGCCGCATGAAGGCGGTCAGCAACATTCAGCGCATCACCCGCACGATGCAGATGATCGCCACCGCGCGGTTTCAGGCGGCGCTGAGCGTGGTGACGCAGGCTCGAAGCTATGCCGAGAAAATCAGTGAGCTCGTCGGGGAGTTGGCCTCGACCCTCGGCGGCGAGGGGCAGGAGACGATGGCTCATCCGCTATTGCGCCAGGCAGGCACGGGCGACAGCGGCCGCCGGCTGTTGCTGGTCATCACGTCTCACCGCGGTCTTTGCGGCGGGTACAACGCCGGTGTTCTGCGCACCGCCACGGGACTCCTGCGCGAGCACGGCCGGGAGCAGGTCGATGTCGAGGTGGTCGGCAGAAAGGGCACGGATTTCTTTCGCTTCAATCGCATCCCGGTGGCAGTCAACCACGCTCAGTTCACCGACAAGCCCGAGTACGCATCCGTCGCACAACTGGCGCAGCGCTATATGGACCTGTTCGCCGACGGGACGTATGACATGGTGAGCGTCGCGTTCATGGCGTTCGAATCCGTTGGCCGCCAGGTGCCTCGCATCGCGCCTCTGTTGCCTCTGACGCAGCCGACGGCCGAGCGACGAACGCGTACATTCGATTACGACTTTGAGCCCGATCCTCAGGTGTTGCTCAACGAGTTGCTGCCAATGACCGTCAAGATACAGTTGTTTCAGCGCTTCAATGAGGCTGTTCTCGGCGAACACATCGCCCGCATGGTGGCCATGAAAAACGCTACCGACAGCGCCGGTAAGATGAGCAAAGAATTAAAGTTACGGTATAATCGAGCCCGCCAGGCCGCGATCACCACGGAATTGTCGGAGATCATCGCCGGCGCCGCGGGTCTCGATTAACGTCTGATTGCTGCTGACCTGCTACGAAGAGGGAATTGCCACAGAGGACACAGAGAATACAAAGAGTTTAGATTGCGACAATCGTCGGTAGCGCAACGACTCTGTCATTTACTTCTAGAGGGTTGGACGAATTCATTCGGCTGAACTGTCAGCCGTCAATACGGAGTCCTGTACCAGTGGCTGGCGATCAAAGCGCCGAGCATCGCTCATTTTCCACGACCCAATGGACCAGGGTCGAGTTCGCCGCCGACCCCAATAGTCCCGAGAGGCGCCAGGCGCTGAACGATGTGATTGAACGCTATCGGCCCGCGTTGATCACGCACCTCATTCGCAGGAAGCGGATCAACTTTCATGACGCCGAGGAGCATCTAAGTAACTTTCTGGCCAAGAAGGTCTTCGAAGATGATCTGCTCGCACGCGCCGATCGTAATCGGGGCAGGTTCCGCAACTTCCTGTTGACCACCCTGGATAACTTTGTCATCAGTGAACACCGTTACGCGAGCGCGAAGTCCCGGCGGCCTGCCCACCTGCAATCGCTCGAGCCCGGAATGGATCCACCTGACGAGGACGTCGATCCGGCGCGATTGTTTGATGTTGTGAAGGGCGGAGTAAAAGTGCGCCGGGTGGCGGACGAAAAGTGCAGCGCTCGGTGCGTAATATCACCCGCTCGCGGCGGGACGTCAAGCTCCTGTT
>CAUZBA010000006.1:0-25452 GCA_963577635.1 Phycisphaerae bacterium | reverse complement strand
ATTGCGAAGCGGAATGTCCATTGCGAGCCTCCATGCCAAAGGATTCTCGCTTCACATCATTACAGGGACACGACAAATGCGCAACCTGACAGGCGCCGAACATGCTCGCAAAAATTAATCCGAATGCGTATAAGACCCTGATCATCCTGTTACCTCTCGAACGTTGCAGTAGAAAACCCGATTCGAAGTTGACAGGATCTACAGGATCGGAACGGAGATCTACGGGATTCGATCGGGTGTGGGGTTACGCACCAACACCCGTCGATCTGAAGAACACAATCCAAACATCCTGTCGATCATCCGAATCCATCCTGTCAATCCTGTCAACTCCCCCGCTGTGTGCCTCGATGCGCTTCAAACGCGTTCGGGAGTTCTTCGGCGAGATCGAATGCCGTCAGGCCGCTCTGGCCGTGCTCCTTCGCCCAGCGATCCGCCGCCAGGCCGTGCAGGTGCGTGCCGAGAACGGCGGCGTCGAAGGGTTCCATACCCTGCGCGCAAAGCGCCGCGATCATTCCGGTCAGAATGTCACCGCTGCCGGCTGTGGCCAGGGCGGGATTGCCTGTCCGGTTGACGCGGTAGCGTCCGGCGTCGGCGACGGCGCTGTGGCGGCCCTTCAACACAACGACCGCGTCGTGAGCCGCGGCGAGATTCGCCGCGGCGCGCGGGCGTGCCTCGTCGTCCGTCGGCTGTTCGAGGATGCCGAGCGGCGCGGCCAGGCGCCGAAACTCGCTCGGGTGCGGCGTGAGAACCAGCGGGGGCCCGGGTTGCGGGCGCGGGCGGCCGGTTGCGGCCAGGACGTTCAAACCGTCGGCGTCGAGCACCGTGCGGCGCCGGCCACCGAGGATTCGATCTAGTAATTCACGGCGCGACGCATCGGTGCCCCAGCCGGGGCCTACGGCCAGGACGGCACTGTGGTCGGGGTCGGCATCGGCCAGCAACGCCACGGCCGAGTCGACGTCCTCGCTCAGCGCGATCCCCGTCGCGCCGGGCTCGATCGCGATCACCGCCTGGAGGATCGGCGCGGGTACGGCGACCTTCACGAGCCCCACGCCGCTGCGCAGCGCCGCCGACGCGCACAGCGCCGGCGCCCCGATCATCGTCTCGCAGCCACCCAATACGATGACCGTCCCGAATGTCCCCTTGTGGGCCTCCGCCGGCCGGACCGGCGCGTCGGGCAGCGTGGTGGTCTTCGTGATGTTCATGGTCGCAGTCGCCGCAGGGAAGTCGAAGATCGGAGTTGACAGGATCTACAGGATGGATCTGGAAGATCTTCGGGATCCGATCGGGTGTGGGGTCAAGGACCAACAAGCGTCGATCTGAAGAACACAATCCAAACATCCTGTCGATCATCCGATCCCATCCTATCGATCCTGTCAACTCCCCGATGCACGCCGATCGCGCGTTCTATTTCTCCGTCTCGATGACCTTGATCGACAAATTTCCGAGCATCGGTGCGAATTGGACCAGCTCGTTAACAAACTCGTCGTCGTCCAGAGTGTTCTTCGTCAGAGCGATGTGCGTCGCGTCGAAGGCAGCGCGGCCGGTGGCATCGAGGTCAAACCATCGGTGGCTTGTGGCGCCGGTGATGTCTTTCGCGGGAAGCCATGCCTGCGTCCACATGTGGTATCCGAAGAAGTCCTTGCGGCCCATCACCGATCGGCCGACGTAGACCAGTCCGCCGATTGTTCGGCTGGGGATGCCTTCCGCACGCAGCATTGCCGCCAGCAGCACGGCGTGTTCGGTGCAGTCGCCCTGGGCGGTACGCGCCACCTCGCTGGCCGAACCGAAACCCACTGAGAGGTCTTTCGTCTTAACGTAGTCACGCACGAACTGGCGCATCCGCTCGGACTTCTCGGCTTCCGTCCACGTCTTGGACCCGGAATTTAGCGCTTTCTTGACCAGGCGGCGAACCTCCGGGTCCTCGTGATTCAGCATCGACGAAGCGCGCAGGTGGATCTCGCCGGCCAGGTCGTCGCCGGTCAGGACGGGATCATCGAGCGACACGGTCACCACGGCCGTGTGTCGATCGATCCAGCGCACACGCTGCGCGGCGGCTGTCGGCAGCTCCACGCCCGGCGGCGCCTGCGGCGTTGCCGCGTCCGGATTCTCCGCCGTCGCGGGCAACTGAGTGAACTGCAATTCGTAGACCAGTAACGTTTGCTCGCGCGGGTCGCTAATCGGCTTGTCCGGCGTGACGAACGTCGACACGAGAAGCTCTGGTGGATCGATCTGTGCCTGCGCGATCTGCCTGTCGGCAAGGAGCATCTCGAACGCAACGCCCGGCAGCAGGTTGAAGGACGTCTTCAGGTCGTTGCCTTCATCGTCGGTGTACAGCTTTGCCACGACGCCAGGGACGATCGACGTCGACGTGTCCCAGACCATCGCGGGCACGACCTTGCCGAGCACCTCGACGTTTTCGCGTCCGCGCAGCTTCATGCGCGTCTCGATGGGATCCACCATCCCGGACGACGGATCAACCGACCAGACGCGGATGTCCTTGCTGCCGGCGTCGATCTGCTGTTCGACGTAGCGCGCCGCCGCAGCCGGCGGCATCCAGGGTTGTTTGGATGGCGCCACCGTACGCCGGCGTTTCTGGCCAAGCTGCTCGACGACGATCTCGACGGCGTTGGGCAGGAAGATCACGGTTTGTTTCGAGTTTGTTGTGCCGAAATTCGTCGTCACGACACTTTGAATGGGCCGGCCGTCCTCGGTCTCGTCGAAACGCGTCTCGTACGCGACTTTCGAGACTGCGTTACCGCGGCGCAACTCCATGTGGAGGGAGAGGTGGGTCGACTTGCCCGCGGGCTGGTCAACCTCCCGCAAATGAGCCCAGCCGATCGGCTTGTTCATGACGCGCACCGCGTACCAGCGGTCGTGCTTTTTAGAAATCTCATCGGCCCCAACGCTCCGGCACATCGCGGCGACGGCGACGACACCAAGGGCGACGGCTATTCTTCGCGAAATGGTTTTCATGCTCATGAGTTGGAATCCACAGCACCGGCCAGGGCCTCAAGTTGCTCGGACGGGTAGATCGCGAAACACCAGTCACGTTTATTTGCAATGTCACGATTGGTCACGCCGGCGGCGGTCGCTTCGAGCTGCTGTTTTGCGGTCGCCACGACGTCGCCGTGGCGCTGAACCAGGGCGTCGTTGATCTGGTGGATCTCGCGAAAGGCCCGGGCGCGCCGCAGCCGGTCTCGGTCGTCGTCCATCCCTGACAGAAGTATACGTTTGCGCGCCGACTCCGGATCGTTCAGCTGCAGAACCCTGTCGATATTGTGTAGCAGATGGTGCATCCGCCACCGGGCACACACGAGATCTTCCGGCGCGGCGACCGGCGCATCGAAACGCATGTGAAGGTCGGCGCTGACCATGGTCATGGGCGCCAGCTCCGTGCCGAGCCAGTCGCCGAACCACTGCTCCGTGATCAGGTCGTAGACCTCGCCCCCCCGGCCGTGCACGAACAGGTCGCACCAGGCGGCGCGCATCATCGCCGTGAACAGTAGCGCCCGGGGCGCCAGGATCGTTCCATACGCGTCAATCGGCACGCCGTCTTCCAGCGCCAGGGATGGTGCCTTGCCTGAGAAATCGGCGAATACGCGCCGCCGCGGCGTGCCGGGGGCCAGCGCCCACAGGGGCAGCTCGACGTGCTTCGCTTCGATCCGCAGCGGCGCCACGCCCGCCTCGGGTCGCTCCGCGCCGGCCCGGTTGTAACATTCCACGCACCGGCGCGCGTCGCCCAGGATGCGCTGCCGCATGTCGCGGAACGCCGTGAGGCTCGACAGATCGCTCGAAAACACCACCGCGGCGGGCGCGACGTGTGGCCGTTTGAGGCGCACCAGTGCCGCGGTCACCTGCTCGGCGAGGTGACGGCACCGTGGCAGATCTTTGAAGGCGTCAATCAGCGGACCCACGTCCGCGGCCAGAGCGTCGCCCAACTCGGCCGCCGCGAGTTCGATCCTGCGCACGATCTCGGGAGCATCCGCCGGCACCTGAGAACACGCCGCAACCAGGCCGCGGCCCTCGGCGAGCACAAGACGGTGCACCGACAATGTACGACCGCGGCGCACCGGCAACTCGATCGCCACTTCGTCGAGGACGTCATGGTCCACGACGACGTGCAGCGGTTCGGCGTCCAGACGCCCGGCCACCGAACGGGCGGCGATGTCCTTGGCCAGGATTCCCGGGTGCCACAGCTGCGCCTGGTGGCCGGCCGCAATCACGGGCTTCACGCCGCCCAGCGCCGGCGATCCGATGGTCTCGGCGCTCATTGCGCTGAGCGTACCAAGGGCCGCGCGATCCGGCGCCGCCCGCTGCGCGAGGCGCCAACGTGCCATCGGCGGCTCAACAAAGACTCGCATGTCGCAATTGAAATTCGTATGCCGCGTCACGGCGCCGGCACATGGTCGCGTTTTTGCGGTGAGGTGCTGCCGGCGGCGCGTTCGGCGTCGGGTGCGTACGGCGCGCAGGTCGCTTCGCCGAATCGCCCCGGAAACCTGGCCAGTTCCCTCTCGAATACGCTGCGGTAGTGCGAGAGGCGCTGCCCGGCATCGTCGAGACGGCCGCCGAAACTGCGGTTCGGGTCGTTGTAGATCAGGCGGATCGGAATCTCGCGGACGCGCAGGTCGTTCGCCACGGTCTGGACCCAGAACTGAAGCGGAAACGCGTATCCCGATTCGTCCAGCGCCAGCTTCTTGAGCGCCGACACGCGATAGGCCTTGAAGCCGCAGAAGGAATCGGTGATCGCCAGACCGAGTCGATCGTTGATCCACCCGGTGACGCGGGCGTTGATATCCCTGCGATCGGGCGGGGGCTGGTCGCCGTACGGGTCGGCTTCGAGGTAACGGCTGCCGCTGATCACGTCGGCGTCGTCACGGTCCATAGCGGCGTTGAAGTCGGACAGGCTCTCGGGCTCATGCTGCTCGTCGCAGTCCATCGTGATCAGCCACTCGTAGTCGTAGCAGTTCGCCCAGCGGAAGGCATCGCGGATCGATCGCCCGTAACCCCGGTTGGCCGCATGCCGGATCACGTCCACCGGCTGTCGGGCCAGCAGCAGCGGCGTCTGATCGGTTGACCCGTCGTCGATGACCAGAACATCCAGGCCGTAGGGTCGAACCTTGTCCAGAACCTGCGCAACGTACCGCTGCTCGTTGTACACCGGAATGGCGATAAGCCTGCCCACCGGGAGTATCGTAACGATGCCGGCGGGGCGATTCAAGATGAACGCGGAGAGAGCAAGAGAGCAAGAGAGCAGGAAATCGGAAAAGGCGCACCTTATCAGTCACCCCTCCTCTGCTTTCCTGCTCTTATTCTCCCCTGCTCACCCTAATCTTATAATGCCAAATTCCGCTCGAGGTCAATCAATTGTTCCACACTCAGCTGCTCCGGCCTCCACGTCGGGTCGATGTTTCCTGGCAGGGTTCGGCCGGGAAATCTTCGCCGCACGATGGCCTTCAGCTGTTTGCGCCGCAGGCCGAACAGGTCGCCCGCGAACTGCGAGAGTTGCGTCAGCCGATCGGTCAGCGGTGCCGGGCGCCGTTCGAGGCGCAGGATCGCCGATTCGACGCGCGGCACGGGCCAGAAACAGGTCGGAGCCACGACGGCGACCTGCGTCACGTTGTAGACGGCCTGCAGAACGACGGTCAGGGGCCCGTACTGTTTGCCGCCGGGCGTCGCGGTAATCCGGTCGGCCACCTCACGCTGCACGGTGACGGCGGCCGCGGTCATCTGCGGCCAGTCGGTGGCCAGGTTGGCCAGCAGGGGCGAAGCGACGTTAAAGGGAAGGTTGGCCACAAGGCGAAACGGCGGCGCTTCGCCGGCGCCGGATGGCGCGGCAATGTCACTCAGTGCCTGCGACACGGCAAGACTGATCTGCTGCTTACTGCTCAGGATGTCCTGGATCAGGACGACGACCGCATCGCCGTACGACTGCAGGACCGTGTCGAGAATCGGCTTAAAATCGGGATCCATTTCCACGGCGACCAACCGCGCGCCGCCGTCCAGAAGACATGTCGAAAGACCGCCGGTTCCCGCGCCCACTTCCAGGATCAGGTCACCCGGAACCACCTGTGCGGTTTCTACGATGATCCGCATCACGTTGCCGTCGTGCAGAAAATTCTGGCCCAGGCGTCGTTTCGGGCGAAGGCCGCAATTGGAAAGAAGAGATCGAATTTGGGAGAGCGTTTGGGGCATGGGTTAAAGAAGCGACGGAATGTCTTGGCGCCCCAGAGGAGCGACGAAGGGAAGAGCCTTTTCGGCATCGAATCGCAACTGGTTAGTCGAAATTTCCGTGTCATCCACGCGCTTCGAGTGCGTTACACCAATGAACGATCGGCAACGTCGCCGGTCGCATGCAACCACCCTCCGTCGCTTCGTCGCTCTCCGCAACCCGCTTTTCCCTCATCACATCACTCCTTACCATACCCTCATGCCCATCCGCACGCTTCCTGCGCTTTTAGTCAACCAGATCGCCGCGGGAGAGGTCATTGAGCGGCCGGCGAGCGTCGTCAAGGAACTGGTCGAAAACAGCCTCGATGCCGGCGCGACGCGCGTCGACGTGGCCGTGGAACAGGGCGGCAACCAGCTCATTCGAGTCAGTGACAATGGACACGGCATACCCGGCGACGAGTTGCCACTGGCGGTCACCCCGCACGCCACGAGCAAGCTGGCGACGGTGCAGCAGCTGGCCGGCATCGCCACGCTGGGTTTTCGCGGTGAAGCCCTTGCTTCGATCGCCGCCGTCAGCCGGCTGCGCCTGGTCAGCCGGGCGACGATCGACGGCCGAACCGCCGAGGAAGGCCGAGTCCTGGAGGCCAGCGGCGACCAGATCAGCGCCGCGGCCCCTGCGGCGAGTGCCGCGGGCACCGTGGTCGAGGTGCGCGACCTGTTTTTCAATACGCCCGCGCGGCGAAAATATCGGCGCAGCGCGGCGACCGAATTCGGCCACATCAGCGACGTGATGGGACGCATCGCGATCGCATGGCCACGGGCATCGATCACGCTCAGCCACAATGGACGCACGGCGCTCGAACTGGTCGCCGACGACTCGCCGCGCCGCCGCTTCCTGAACCTGATCGGCGCCGACCTCGACGACGCCATGATCGAATTCGAGCAGATCCAGGGCGATGTTCGTGTCTGGGGGCTGGCGGCCGTGCCCTCGATGTCGCGCAGCACGGGGAAGTTTCAATACGTCACCGTCAACCGCCGGCCCGTGCGCGACCGCAACCTGGCCCATGCGGTCCGGGAAGCCTTCCGCGGCCTCATGCCGCCCGACCGTCATCCGTTGTGCCTCCTGATGCTCGAGCTGGCCGGTGAGGGCGTCGACGTGAACGTCCACCCGACCAAAGCCGAAGTGCGTTTCGCCGAGCCCGGGCGCATTCACGCGATGGTCCTCAACACCATTCGCAAGCGTCTGCTCGGAGCCGACCTGACCCCCACCGCGGCGCTGCGCCCCACGTCGACCGGGGCCGGTGATCTTGCCGACATGGACCGCCCCTCCACCGCCGATGCCGCACCCGCCGCGCGGGATGCCGGTTGGCGCGGATCGGGCGCAGCGACAGGCACATACGCGGACCCGCCGCGCCAGACGGACAGGGGACCCAGGGGGTTCGACTACGACCAGATGCGCCGTGTCATGGCCGAGCAGCCCGAGGGGGTCGCCGAACCGGGACCGACCGAGCCGGCGCTACATTCTCATGTCGTCGCGTCGAGCGGCGTATTGCAAATACACAAGTGCTACCTCGTGACACAGGACGAGCAGGGAATTCTTATCGTCGACCAGCACGCCCTGCACGAGCGCGTGATGTTCGAGCAGCTTCGCGATCGACTGCGGCGAAGCGACCTGGAGAGCCAGCGCCTGCTGATGCCTTCGCCGCTGAAGACCGACGCGAAGCGGCTGGCGGCCCTCGAGTCGCTTCGACCGCTGCTGAAGCGGATCGGCATCGACGCCGAACCGAGCGGGCCCGCGATCCTCGCGATCCACGCGTTCCCCTCATTCCTGTTCGAACGCAACGTCGATCCGGCGCAGTTCGTCGAGGAACTGCTCGACAAAGCGGAAGACGGCCAGTTCGACACCGACGGCGAACACGCCGAAGAGGCCGCGTTGCACAGCATCCTGGACATGATGGCCTGCAAGGCAGCGGTCAAAGCAGGGGACGACCTCAAACCGCAGGAACTTTGCGAGCTGCTGTCCCAACGCGACCGCATCGAGCGATCCAGCGCCTGCCCGCACGGGAGGCCGACGACCATACGGTTGACGCTGCAGGATCTGGAAAAGCAGTTTGGGAGAAGGTGAGAGGGGAGCGACGAAGCGACAGAACGACGAAGGGAAGTGCCGCTTGACGCGCACGACGGGTATTTTCTGCAGGCAATCAAGTTCCAGCTCTTGCTGCGGGCACTACGCGACAATTCATGTCACGACCCTGACGGCGACCAGATGAACCTTCTGCATCGGCAGGATCGAGACGAGGAAGGCCGGGTCCTTTTCGAGCGACGTCTTGAAGCCGCGTACGGCATCCGATTCCCAGTGGCCGTCGGGACCGCCGTCGATGAAGATCAGACCGCCGGGTGCAATCTTCTCGCGAAGGCCGGCAAAGGCAGGCGCAAAAGCGGGGATTCCGTAGTCGACCAGAACAAAGTCGATGCCGTCGGGCAGCGAATTCACGAACTCCGCGCCATCGCAGGTGACGAGCGTGACACGGTGCAGGAGCCCCGCGGCCCCGAGATTCTCAGTCGCAAGTGCGATCTTTTCTGGTATCTCGTCGACCGAGTAGACGTGGCCGTCAGTTCTTTCCGCCGCCGCCGCAAGATGGATCGTGGAGTATCCGTGTGACGTGCCGAACTCGACAATGATATTGGCGCCATTTTGAAGGACCAGAACGCAAAGAAGCCGCGCCACGGCCGGCCTAAGAGCCTTCAGGCTGATCGCCTCGCGTATCCCCTTGCAACGTTCCTCGCTGTCGCGCGCGTGCAGGTTAGCAAGGATTTCTCTCTGGGCGGGAGTGAAGATGGTGGAGATCTTCACGAGCAGTCTCGGCTCGAGGGTGGAAGATGAGCAGAAGTCACGATGGCTTCGCCGCCTCAACCTCAAGCCTGACCATTCCCAGATGTGTCAGACCGTCTGCACCGATCGGATGGCGCTGCAGATAACGATCCACCGCCTGCTCGATAAATTCGGCGCGCTTCGTCTCAGGCACCCGTTCCGTGTAGGGCATCCAGGTGGTTCGCATCCAGCTCTCCAGGCCGGATCGCTCATGAGACATGTCTTTGGGAATCAACTCAACGCGTATGGGATGCAAACCAACATTCGAAAGCCATTGCAGATACTGCTCTCGGCCGTGAAAGCCGTAGGGAAACGTAAAGTCGGTGAAATACTCTCGCCAATCCTCGGTTCGTGTTAGCCCCTCGACGACATGCACCATGTCGGCGGCGTTACCCTCGCCGCCCATCTGAAGAAATGCCTTGCCTCCAGCGCGAAGACCGCGTCTTATGTCCTGCAGGACCGGGAGATGGTCAATGACCCAATGAAGCGTGGCACTGGAAAATACCACGCTGAATTCGCCTTCAAACGGAAGATCGCGTGCGTCGAGCCTCCTGAAACCCAGATTCGGCCAGTCGGCCTGCGGGTAGCGTGTCTTGGCAAGCGAGATCATGTCGCCGGAACTGTCGATTCCAACGACGGACCCTCGATGCACCATGGCGGCGATCTCAGATGTGACCTTTCCATCGCCACTGCCGATGTCGAGAATGCGTTCGTCGCTGTTCAGGCCGAGCTTGGCCGCGAGCTCTCGCGCCCATTTCTGCTGCACGGATGAGCTCTGCTCGTAGTCCTGGGCGTCCCACGCATATGATTCCATGGATTGCACGTGACGATGCCCAAAGCCACCGGCAACGGCCCCTGCTTCTTCCCTTCGTCGCTTCCCCCCCCCTACTTTCGTTGCCTATATAGCGCCGGGTCCACGGCCGCGGCCATGGCCTCGACATCCAGGACTCCGCCGAGCAGTTCGTTGACTCGTTCCGCTTCCTGTCGGGGCTGGCTCACCACGTCGCCATAGGCCACTTCCAGAAAACTGAAATTTGGCTGCTCGCCGAGCCAGGCGACGAGATTTCCCATCTGGCCGTTGTAGACCGCGGCCAGTTTCTGCGGACTCAGGTTGGCGCCCTTGCCACCCTGGCGATCCAGCATCGCGGTCTGTGAGGCGAGCACCTCGTCGAGGGCGCGGCGCATCAGGATGACGCGGTATTGGTGCGCCGTCGGCAGGTCGTACAGAAGAAGGTGCACGACCTTGACCGCCTTGCCGACGCTTCCGGCCACCCAGGATGCGTCCGATCTGGTCTTCTTGACGGCCTCGAACTCGTAGTAGCCCTTGGGATTCTCCTGATCGGCGGCGCGCACCTTGTCGGTGAGGATGGGAAGGCCGCCCGCCTCGACCATCATCATCATCATGGACGTGCCGGACCGCGGCAGGCCGGACACGACGGTCACGTACGGCTCTTGTGTTGCCGCCATGACCCCAATAGTATCAGGGTCGATTTGATCCCGGTGATTCTCTCGCTATCCTTATCCGTCCCTCCCGGTGGGAAGTCGGACCCGAAGTGGCCCGGCGCGGCCAATCGCGACCGAGCGTTCGGGGCCACTTGTCCGCAAAAGACGAAATGAGCAGCCGGTTCTGGCCGATAAGGGGCAGACATGCTTCGGTCCGGCCATCCTGCCGTCTGATGACCGAATGTGCGTGGGAAGGTACGCCGACATGACCACAGCCACGACGACCACCGCTGAGACACGCAGAATGAGCGCCCTGGGAAGAACCCGAAATTTCGGAATCTGCGCTCACATCGATGCCGGTAAGACCACGGTCACCGAGCGGACGCTGTACTACACCGGCAAGAACTACAAGATGGGCGAGGTCCACAACGGCACGGCCACGATGGATTTTCTCCAGGAAGAGCAGGAGCGCGGCATCACCATCCAGTCGGCCGCGACCACGTGCCCCTGGGAGCGCCACGGCATTGAGTACATCCTCAATCTGATCGACACGCCGGGGCACGTCGACTTCACCATCGAGGTCGAGCGATCCATGAGGGTGCTCGACGGCGCCGTTGTCGTCTTCGACGGCAAGGAGGGCGTGGAAGCGCAGTCCGAAACCGTCTGGCGGCAGGCCGATCGCTACGACGTCCCGAGCCTCTGCTTCATCAACAAGATGGACAAGCTCGGTGCCGATTTCCAGTACAGCTTCCGGTCGATCCACGAGCGCCTCGGCGCCAACGCGGTCGCCGTGCAGATACCGATCGGCGCCGGCGCCGATTTCGAAGGCATCATCGACCTGCTCACGATGACCGCCTACTACTTCAGTGCCGAGGAGCTGGGGGCCCGCGTCGAGCAGCGCGACATCCCGGCGAACATGCTCGACGAGGCCCGCAAGTGGCAACACGACCTGGTCGAGAAGGCCGCAGAGCTGGACGACTCGCTCACCGAGCTTTACGTCATGGACCAGCCGATCAGCACCGAGCAGATTGCCAGGGCCGTGCGACGGGGAACCATCGATCGAAAGATCCACCCGGTTTTCTGTGGCTCGGCGCTGAAGTACATCGGCGTCCAGCGGCTGCTCGACGGCATCATCGACTACCTGCCGAACCCCACCGAGGTGGCCGAGGTCGTCGGCACCGACGGCCGCGATCACCAGAAGAAAGTTACCCGGCCGCACGATCCCGACGCCCCCGTTGCGGCCCTGGTCTTCAAGGTTGTCTCCGACCAGCACGGCGACCTGACCTACGCACGCATCTACTCCGGAACGATCAAGAAGGGCGCCAGGTTCCTGAACTCGAACAACGGGCGGCGCGAAAACATCAGCCGAATCTACGAGATGCACGCGAAGGAGCGCATTCCCCGCGACTCGGCCGCGGCCGGCGAAATCGTCGCCCTCGTGGGCCTGAAGCACTCATATACCGGCGATACGCTCTGCGCCAGCGACGCGCCAATCGTCCTGGAGCGGATGTCGCTGCCCGAGCCGGTGATCTGCATGAGCATCGAGCCGGCCACGCAGGCCGACAAGGACAAGCTGTCGACGGCGCTGGTGACCATCCGGCGCGAGGACCCCAGCTTCCGCAGCCACTTCAACGAGGAAACCGGCCAGACGCTCATCGAGGGCATGGGCGAGCTGCATCTGGAAATCATTAAGAACAAGCTCGTTCGCGACATGAAGATCGGCGTGAACGTGGGCACGCCCCGCGTCGCCTACAAGGAAGCGATCACGAAGAAGGCCGAGGCCCGCGCCATTCACAAGAAGCAGACCGGCGGGCGCGGTCAGTTCGCCGACGTCAAGCTGACCGTGGAGCCGTTTACCGCCGAGCAGGCCGAGGAAGCCGAACTCGACTTCAAGAACCAGATGGCGTTCGAAAACAAGATATTCGGCGGCTCGATTCCCAGGGAGTACGTCCCCGCGGTCGAGATGGGCTGCCGCGGGATGGCCGGCAACGGCGTTATCGGCGGCTACCCGCTGCTGGGCGTCAAGGTGACGCTGATCGACGGTTCGCACCACGAGGTCGATTCTTCGGCGATCGCGTTCGAGCAGGCCGCCGTCATCGCGTTCAGAGAAGCCGCTCAGAAGGCGGGCCCCGTTCTCCTGGAACCGATCATGAAGGTCACCGTCACGACGCCGGACGAGTTTCTCGGCAACGTCACCGGTGACCTGAACTCGCGCCGCGGGATGATCGTCAACATGGAACAGCGCGGCAACGCCCGCGTCGTCGTCGCCGAAGCGCCCCTGAGCGAGATGTTCGGCTACGCCACCGCCGTGCGCGGCATGAGCCAAGGCCGCGCCTCGTACACGATGGAGCCGCAGACTTACAGGCAAATGCCGGAGAGTCTCAGCAAGCAGGTGCTGGAAGGCGTGGCGTAGGCGAGAGCTGAAAAGCAGGAAATCAGAAGAACATAAAATCATAAAATTCAGAGGAGAGGGACCACTTTTCTGATTTCCTGCTTTCCCACCCCGCCCCCATGCCTCCACGACACCGACTTCGTCGCTGGTACCGGGCGATCGGGCTCGCTATGGTTCTGGTGGCCGCGGCACTGCTGGTTCTCCCGGTCACCCATCTGCTGATCGCGGCCTGGCGCGACGTGGACGAGCTTGCGCCGCTGCCGCCGGGGATCGCGGATGACGCGAGCCGGTTGAACGCAACGCCCGTGGCTCAGGTCTGGCCCGTCCCCGCCGATCGCGGCGCCGCGGAAAGCCAGCTTGCCGCGATGTTGCAGCGAGCCCGTGCCGAGGACCTTCGCGTGTCGATCGCCGGAGCCCGGTACAGCATGGGCGGTCACACGATCTACCCGGGAGGGATCGTGATCGACATGCTGCCCTTCAAAGACATGCGTCTCGACGACGAGCGTGGACATCCTCCACGTGCGGGGCGGCGCTCTGTGGAAGGACGTTATCGCGTTTCTCGACGCCCGTGGCCGCTCGGTCGCGGTCATGCAATCGAACAACTCCTTCTCGGTCGGCGGCTCGATCAGCATCAACTGCCACGGTTGGCAGATTGGCTGGCCCCCGATCGCGTCGACGATCGAAAGCTTCCGCCTGATGAAAGCCGACGGGACCGTGGTCCGCTGCAGCCGGCAGGAGAACGCCGATATTTTCTGCCTGGTTCCTGGGGGTTACGGCCTGTTCGGAATCATCCTGGACGTCGACCTGCGCGTCGTGGCCAACGAACGTTACAGGCTCGAGCAGTTTGTCGTCCCCGCGGACGAGGCCTTCGCGACCTTCGATCGCACGGCAGGTGCGGTCGGCGGCCGGCCGCCGGGGCCTGCGCTTCATCGTGACGCCCTTCAGCCTCCAGACGGTTGACGAAGTGGCCCGCGTGAACGTGGATGCCGTAAAAATCGCGTCACCCGACGCCGTCAACGTCCCGTTACTGCGCCGCGTCGCACGCCTGAACCGTCCGCTGATGATCTCCACCGGAACGGCGACACTCGATGAGCTGACCACCGCAGCCGGGATCATCGCCTGCCATCCACAGGGCGGGTGTCTGCTCCAGTGCGTCTCAAGCTACCCCACACCCGAGGTCGACACCGCCCTCGGCGGCATAGTGGCACTGGCCGAGCGTTTCGACCTTCCCGTCGGTTATTCCGATCACACGAACGAGACGGCCACCGGCGCCCTGGCTGTCGCCGCCGGCGCGTGCGTCATCGAAAAGCACCTGACCTACGATCGCTCGGCGTCCGGACCGGACCACGCCGCAAGCTTCGACGCCGGCCAGTTCGCCGAATACACCCGCGCCATCCGCCTCACCACGCAGATGCGCGGTCCGACCGACAAGACCATCCGCCCCGTCGAACAGGAAGTGCGCACCCTGTGCCGCCAGAGCCTCTGCCCCACACACGACCTGCCCGCCGGCCACGTCCTCAACGAATCCGACCTGACCGTCAAACGCCCCGGCACGGGTATTCCGGCCGCTGAACTCGACGAGATCCTGGGACGGCGGCTGAGGCGGGACGTGACCGGGACCGACTTACTGAGTTATGACGATCTTGAGTGACACAATGAGAGTCGCGGCAGCGACAATCGTCGGTCGAGCCGCAAGTCTCAAGTGGTTTAAGAGCCCCTAACAGAATGCCCCTGGCTTCGACTTGCGATCTTCACTCCTTGCGACTTGTGACTCCCTGTCCCCGTGACAACCGACTCAACCGCACCATCACCTCAGCCATCTTGTGCCGCGCCGCGATGGCGTCGGAGACGTCGTTGAGAAATCCGAATCGCTTCTGCGCGTAGAGAACGGCGACGGCGCGCACCAGATCGTCGGGCTCGAGCGTCTCGACCTGCTGCAGGCATTGCGATGCCAGCGGCAGCGCGGCCTCGGAGTCGACGAGCACCGCGTCACGCAGGCGATCTGTGAGTAGCCCGTCGTCGCTGAGGGCCACGGGCGGGGCGGCTTCGATGGGATCCGACGGGACGCGGGTCGCCGCGGATTCGCGCAAAACGTAGAGTGGGTCGCCCACGAGCATCAGGCGCCAGGGGACGGCGCCCATTCCGGGAGAAAGCGAAATCTTCCGCGCGGCGAACGCGATCGGAGTGCCGGCCTTGATCTTGTGGACCATCCCCGCCGGCGTGTTGAACGCGTGCAGGTAGGGTTCGTGCATCGCCCCGAAGTACCAGTAGGCCCCGCCGGCAATGGCGCGGCCCGCAAGCGTGTCACTGTTCCAGGCGCTGGCGAGGCTGTGGCTGTGGATGACGTTCATCACCGTCGCGGCACCGATGGGGAAATCATCGGTTCGGCCTTTACCGGGAATGGTCCATACGGTGGATCCGCCGCTGGTATTCATCCAGATCATGCCGTAGCGGTTGATCGGATGCGTAGCGGCTCGAAACCGCTCGAGGGTCAGCTCGCTGCCCGACATCAGGTCGCAACGGAAGCGGTCGCGGATCACCTTCACCGCCGCGTCCATGTGGAACTGCGGCCAAAGGCCGCCGTGGTTCTCGGCGTAGGTATCCACCCATAACATCCTCTGCGGCTGAAGGAACAGGCTGCACATGGCCTGATAGACGCCCTGGGCCGGGCCGCCGGTCAGACGACCAACCACCGCAACCCGCAGCGTTTGGTGGCCACCGTCTAACGTCCATTGGCCGATCAGGTCGTCCAGGGCGCGCAGTGACCGGCTGGCCTGGTTTTTATTCGCATCGCCCTGGTGGATGTCGTCTACGCGGTACTTGTATGGGAACTGCGCCGCCAGCGTCAGGCCGAACCATTCGCCACGGGCGTGCACGCCCTGCCGCGCCGCGGCTTCCACGAGCGTCGCGTTCATCGACAATGCCGCGTCCGAGTCCAGGAGCCGGTACACGCTGTTGCCGACCACCGTCGCGATCACCGGTTGGCGACGGCCCAGCGCCAGTGCGAGCCCACCGGTCCTCAGGGGGCCGTTCGGGTCCAGGGCGACAATACCGGGCGGGCGCGGCCGGTTCGAAGACTTGGCGGAGATACGGCGATGGTGTGCACTGATCACGTTCGACAGACTGTCACTGATATCAGTATCCGCGGGATCAGCAATGCGCGACCAGCGCAGCACCCGGCTCGGCGCAAACGCGGCGACGAACATCGGTGTGAACCAGCCGTCCTCGATGAGGACCGGCCAGAAGCGCTTCGGGGTCCATTGGCGGATCGCTTCGATGAACGCCCGTTCGTCCGGAACGAGAACGACGTGATCGCCCACCTCTCGATCCCGCCAGAACGCCTGCCGCGTCTTGAACGCACCGTCTAACTGGCCTCGCAGAATCGTCGCCGAGTGGCGCACCGCGTGTTCCGGGTTGTTGGAAAGCAGCTTGTCGAGCGCCATGCGCGCGGCTTTGACGTCGCCGCGATCCGCCGCAGCCACCGCAAATTGGAACTCGCCTGTCTGGTCACGTGGCGGCCTGAGGGAACCGGCGGCAGGGCGCGGGCCCGGCTTGGTCTCCTGGGCGCCGGCGGGCATCGCCATCGCGGCGCAGATCGTCAGGACCACAGACAGATAGTGCTGGTACGGCATAGGCAACTTGGGGTGGGGGAACCAGCCCCCGATATGAAATTGTACGTCGCGTCCGGACGGGCAGTTGCGTGTGTCAGTCGATCTCGGCTGCCTGCCATGGAATCGGGTTTGCGGTTTCGCCCGAATTTCTCACGGCGCAGGCAAGTTCTTCAGCTTCCAGTATGGCCGAAGCCACCCTCGCCACGGGCGGTGTCCGGCAACTGTCCCACCACCTGCCATTGCACTCGGGGAACGGGCTTCACCAGCATTTGCGCGATTCGCATGCCCCGAGTGACGACGAAGCGTGTGGCACCGTGGTTAATCAGCGCGACGCAAACCTGGCCCCGATAGTCGCTGTCGACCGTGCCGGGCGCGTTGGGCATCGAGATCCCGTGCTTGATCGCCAGCCCCGATCGTGGGCGGATCTGCGCCTCGTAACCGGCCGGCACGGCCATCGCAAACCCGCACGGGATCAGCTCGGTGGTGCCGGGTTCGATCACCGTCTGGTCGGTCACGCCGGCGTGCAGATCCATTCCCGCGGCGCGGGCCGATTGGTACTCCGGAAGCGGCAGGTCTTCGTGGCCGGGCCAGCGGCGGATGGGGACGCGGATCAGGCTTTCGTTCACGGCACAGATGATACAACGTCGCCATCGGGACCGGCGAAGGGTGACGTGAAAGCAGAAAATCGGAAAAGCAGAAAATCAGGGAATAGGGGACGGCGCGCCATTCAGTCCGAACTCCGCTGCTTTTCTTCTTTCCTGCTTTTTCGCTTTCCTGCTCTAACGCCCTGCTGCCCCTCACCGCCACCCATCCATCGATACAATCCCCATAATCGCCCATCCACCACCACCCCCGCACACGGAGGTCACCCATGCATCTGGCAAAATGGTTCCTTTCGATCGCGATGGTCTGCTTATTCGCGATTGCTACCACGTCGTGCAACACGGTCGAGGGTATCGGTGAGGACATGCAGGCCGGCGGCGAAGGTCTGTCGAACGTTGCCCGCTCCGGCAAATATTCGATGGACAACGAAGAATAACGTGATCGATTAGTCCCACCGTCCGGCGAGCAGCGATTCGATGGCGTGGGCCACGCCGCCGTCGTCGCAGCTTCGCGTCATGCGGTTGGCAGCGCAGACGGCCGCCTCCGTGGCGTTGGCCATTGCCACGCCGCAGCCGGCCTGCTCGAGCATGGCCACGTCGTTCAACTCGTCGCCGATCGCCACGATCTGGCCGGGTTGGATGCCGTCCTTTTGCGCGAGCCAGGTCAGGCCGCGCCACTTGTCGACGCCGGCGGGGAACACCTCAAGAATGTGAACCGTCTGGTCAGGGTCGGGCTTCTGGACGGCCTCGAAATGGTGAACGGCCACACGCCGCCCGAACGCGTCACTCACGCGCCGCGAGGTCTGCGACATTCGGGGCCCGGCGGCGACTAAACCGACGCGCAGCGTGTGCCGCAGATCCTCGAGACTCGGATCGGTGCAGTGCCGGACGGTCGTTCCGGTCATTTCGAACCACCACTGCGTGTTCGCCGTGACCTGCCCGTTGCCGGTCACGAGATAGTCGTGGCCGGTAAGGTTGGCGTCGCTGCACACGAGTACCGCTTCAGGCAGGTCTCGCAAGTGCTCGACCAGCTCGAGAACCAGATGCGGGTCCATCACGCAAAGGTCCAGAGTTCTTCCGTCGGCCAGATCGCTTACCGCGGCGCCGGTGACGAAGACGCCCGTGTCGCTGCGCGGCGATGCGGGGAAATCCCGCAGCACGTGGCGGCTCTCGCACCAGGCGCGGCCCGTGCAAGGCACAACGCGCACCCCGGCATGCACCGCGGCCTCCACGGCGCGCAGATCTGAGTCGCTGATGCTCCCCTGACTGTTCAGGAGCGTTCCATCCAGGTCGATACAGATCATCCGGTAGCGCATCGTGGCGCGTGACTCCCAGGGTCGAAAAGGGGCGCGAAAGGTGTCAGGACCTTTTGTGCGAAGCACCCATCGGGCCGTTCCGGCAAAAGGGGCCTGTCTCGAATGGCACGAGGTTAAGCATAAGTGCTATTACACAATCGTTTTCTGGCGTCGTCTATTGGCTCAGTGAGTAGACGATGCTGTTTTGGTCTGCGTTTGATGGCGCGCGGTTCAATGCGGTTGGGGCGATCCGCGATATGATGGTACGCCACAGCCTCCAGAAGCGCGTCGTGCCAACCGGGCAAGTCGGGCAGATCAGTGCCGTGGTACCCTCGAAACGCATTGATGGTCTGCATCGTGCCCTTGAAGCTAATCTGACGAGGTTCTATGTCGTGGTGATAGGCGGCTTGTGCCATGATGGCACGAATCATGTTGTACGCCAGTAGGTAAGCCCAGATCTCCTTGCGAACTATCTCTGGTCTCTTACAACGCATAGGTTCCATCTGCATCGCGATCTTTAGCGATCTCAAATCAAGTTCCACACGCCAACGCGCGTGGTAAAGTTCTGCGATGTCGTCCTTCGTGAATTTCTCGCCATCCAGAAGAGTCGTCACGATGACGATGCACTTGACCCGCATGCCTTTTCCCCGAATCTGCACTTTTACTTCTCGCAGGATAAGTTGATCCGGAAAGTTCTCAAAGATTTTCTCGTCCATCCATTCGGGACGTCGCTTGGGCTTGTCCCAAATGATCAAATGGTCATTCTTACCCAAGCGTCGCCCTCGCCGAAAATCCGTGACTCGTCTTTGGTGTCTGCGAACCACGATGTCCGCCCCCCGGTCCCGAATCAGGGCTACTACATCGTAATACGAGCTGTAACATCGATCGGCGACTAACACGTCACCTGCGGACACAGACCGATCCAAGATGCTGCGCAGCAGGGCGCTCTCACCAGTTTCCTTGCCCTTGTAAGGGCCGATCGCCAAGTCGAGGGCCGCGCCGCTTCCAAGCGACAGAAGAACCACCAGCCGTGCGATTGGAAAGCCCAAGCCAAATTTTTGGGTTGTTGACTGCGGATAAGCCTTCTGGTTTTCCAGGGTATCGGGCATGGTCAGTGTGGTACCGTCCACAACCTTGACCGGCCGGCCTTTCCACAGCCAGTCCTCGGGACACTGGTTATGCAGTCGGCTTCCGGTTTGCCAGACGAGACGTTGGAACAATTCTTCGGGCAGACGTCCGCGCGCTTCACAATAGCTGCTGGTGTCCGGCGAACAGGATTTCTGCCTGAGAGCCAAACGCAGAACGATGAGCCTGGCCACGGCGTCGCGGCAAGAATGATCGGGACTGAGCACCTGCTAAAGGAACACCATCAACATCACGAACGGTGTGAATACCCGCTGGCGAAAGGCAATGCCCAACTCCTCGATGAGTTGTTGGATCTGACCGGAGTCCAGAACATCACTGAACGCAAGCCCCGGCGCCTTATTGATCGCGTTTACAGTTTCAATGAGGTTGCGAGAAACACGTCCGTGTGTACGATGTGTCATTGCCAGCCTCCTTGTTTCGCTGGTTGTTGGTCGCAACTCAACTATCGACAAGGAGGATGATTTTTTCGAAACATCCTCGACATGGAACACGACTTGAACATGAAGGGATTCGGCGCGATCGCGCAGAAACGACCGAGGTTCTCGTCGAATCCTCATCAATCAAATCAACTAATACGTGCGTAAGTCAACAGGTCCAACAAAGGATCGTGTTGTATTGTGAGCCCGCCGAAAACGCACGCCCCCTTAACCTCGTGCCATTCGGGATTGGGACCCTTTTCACGCCCCGGGACGTCACGACGTCGGTGAGACCGCTCTGTACGCCATCGACGCAAAATGATCCATGACGATTCCGAGGTTCACGTGGCACCTCGTTTCGTATTCCGCCCTGCCGACGGCGTCGATCAGATCGAGCCAGGGTTCCAGCACCGCTTCGGTCGCCGCCGGATCACCGCCGCGTGCGGCCGGGACCGCGCCGGCGAGCTTGCCTCGGGCGTGGTGGGCGATCATCGACCACATCAGCGTCGCTGCCTGGCGGTTTGCCGCGTCCTTCGACGCGCCTTCGTGTTCATCAACCCAGCGGCGGGCAAAGCGGTCCACACCATCCGACATGCACCGGCCCAGTTCCGCCGGGTAGCGCCGGTCGGCCATGCCGTCCAGCGCCAGCAGGATGTCCGCGGCCCACTGGTAAAGATCGTACTCCAGCGCGAGTCCGGCCCAACCGATGCTGCCATCCGAAAAGTCGATCAGCCATCGCCGCTTCGGCTCATCGAGGCCAGCGCGGCGGCCGTCGAGCCAGTCGGCAAGCAGCGACTGCGGATCGTCGGCAGCAGACGATCCTCGGCATCGGTCACCAGGATCACGTACGTGCCTGCGGGCGGCTCCTCCAACGTCTTGAGCAGGATGTTCTGAGACACCGAATCGAGCAACTCCGCCTCGTCCACCACGAACACCTTGTGAGAACCCAGCCGCGGGGCGAGGTTGACCGGTTCAATCAGGTTCTCGCGCAAGACCGCGGTGGGGATCGTCATGAGTTTGCGGTCGCGCACCGCCGCATCGGAGCTGAACCGCGCCAATTCCTTCGTGATCACGTGGTCGTCAGGATGGCTGCCGGCCCGCAGCGCCGCGCACGAGCGGCAGGTTCCGCACGCCCGCACCGGCGGCAAGAAAGAGGACGCCGCCTTTTTCGCTACTTCGTGACACAGCAGGATCGCCGCCAGGGCGCGGGCCGTGGTGAACTTGCCAACGCCCTTCGGGCCGTGAAAGATCAGCGCGTGGTGCAGCCGGTCGGTCTGCAATGCCGATTGAAGCAACTCGATCGCGTGAGGCTGGCCGAGAATCGCGTCCACGCGGCCCATCGTACCGCGCCGCCGGGGGCGAAAAAGGGGACACAGATCTTTTGCCGGAACGGTCCAAAGGGTGCTTCGCACAAAAGAGCTGCCTCCGCTTTTCCGCCTCCTGCTCGACACGTTCGGCAAAGCGGGTCATGATCTGGGCGAGGTTCACATGGCCACAGACGTCAACCCGACGCTGAATGGGCTCGCCGTGGCGGCATCCGATCGCGACGACCACCGTTGGTCGGTCACCGATATGATTGCCGCGGCCATCCCCGTGCTGCTCGCCGCCGCGCTTTACGTGACCTATCGCGTCTCGCCGAGCTTCTATCTGCAGTACGTGCTGCAGGGAAGCGAGCGCGAGCATCAGGCGGTGGAGTTGATCACGTTTGCCTGCACCGCCGCGGGCACGGTGCTGCTGCTGGTCGCGGCCCGCCGCCTCTGGATCGCCGGCGAACCCGCCGGGGCGGGCAACCTGATCCAGCGCCGCGGCGCCTTTCTGATCGTGGGCCTTGTGGCCCTGGCAACGTTCTTCTTCGCCGGCGAGGAGATCAGCTGGGGCCAGTCGTATTTTCAGTGGAAGACCCCGGACGCGGTCAGCGCGATGACCCCCGAGACCAACCTCCACAACGTTCGCGGCCTGCCCATCTCGGTGAATTCTCTGGGCAGCGTGTTCCTAATCGTCCTGTTCGTCGTTCTTCCGATCGGGTGGCGGCGCCGCCAGACGCTTGGGATCCCCAGTTCATGGCTGCCGGCAATCGCCGAGTGGCCGGTCGTGTTCGCGATGCTCTTCGCATTCGCCGTCAAGCTGTACAAATCGCTCTACCGGTTTCTGGTCGCGGAGGCGAAGACGCAGACGTTCTACATCGAATACGTGGAGCAGATCAACGAGCAGAAAGAGATGCTCGTTGCCGTGGCGCTGCTGATTTACGCCGTGTACCGGGTCCGGGCGACGAAGCCGGGTGCGAGGTGGGGTCGTCCTGGCACACCATGACGCATGTCTTGCCGGCCTGTTTGGCTCGGTACAGGGCCTGGTCGGCGTGTGCCATGAGTTGCTCGTGGCTGGACGGGCGGGAATGGGCCATCGTCGCCAGCCCCAGGCTCGTCGTCAGGTGGTGATTCACCGTGCCGTCGGTGCAGAGGCGAGCCGTTTCCAACCGGTACCGCTCGCCGATGCGCCGCGCCACGCGCTGCGCCGTGGCCAGATCGGTTTCGGGCAGCAGCACGATGAACTCGTCGCAGCCGAACCGTCCGGCCGTGTCGGACTGTCGGCAATAGCGATGAAGGATGCCGGCAGTGCACTGTAGAAATTCGTCGCCGCGCTGGTGACCGAGGGTGTCGTTCAACTGCTTGAAGCCGTCCAGATCGATCATGATGCAGGCCAGGTCGCGCTGG
Organism: Phycisphaerae bacterium; assembly: GCA_963577635.1. Taxonomy (GTDB): domain Bacteria; phylum Planctomycetota; class Phycisphaerae; order Phycisphaerales; family Phycisphaeraceae; genus CAUZBA01. Next base: position 2,796 of record CAUZBA010000006.1, on the reverse strand, counting down.
TGCCGGTGGCACTCCGCGAACATGCGCCCGATCGCCCGGCGATTCGCCAGGGACGTCAGAGGGTCCATCGCGGCCGTGCGATGCAGTTCGCTGACCATCCGCTCGATCTGCCGGTTCTTGAACCGAAGCTGTTTCAAGGCGCGCGTCAGCCGCGACGCGAGGTGCTGGCTGTCCTGTTTCGTCCGCCAGATCGCCAGATTCTTCTCCACCACGAGGGGAATCGCAGACAGGTATTCGGGCGTTTTCGCGATGGTGTCGTACGCTCCGCGTCGAATCGCCTCGACGGCCGTCTCCAGAACGGACTCGTCGGTGACCAGCAACACGGGAAGATCCTGGCGCCTGCCCTACAGGCGGTCGAGCAGGTCGAGGCCCGTCCCGTCGGGAAGGGTCATGTCCGAAAGCACCAGATCGATGCCTGCCGGGTCCAAGGCCAGGGTCTGGGCCACCGTCGAGCAGTGGCGCACGCACGCGGCCGGAAAGTGGCTCGACAGCGTCTGCCGGACGCGCTCGGCGGTCTGCGCGTCCGGTTCCACGAGCAGCAGTTGCAGCGATGTGGCGTCTTTCATCGTCACCCCGGCCGATCCTTTCCGGACGGTCAGTCAGGCCGTGTCCCGCAAGTCCGCCTGGCGTCGGCCGACGGCTGACCTACGGGAAACGACCTGCCTCGCCCTCCCGGGCGGGTTCCCGATATATCGATCGGCCAACACGGACGCACGATTGACCGCAGACGCGGGAATGGGCCGATCATTCGTCGGCATCCGAACGTCCGCCGTGGTTACCCGCTTCGGTCCTGCCGCCTGGGTCGCGCGATGCGTTATCGAACCTGGTCACATCGCGGGGTGAATGGGGGCAGCAGGCTTGCGACTCACCGGCGCCCGTCGGTACACTGACAGGTGATGCCTAGTCAATCGCAACGCAAGGTCAGCGGACGCGCCCTGGCGGTCGCCGTGCTGATACTGTTCGCCCTCGGACTCGCCGGGTGCGCATCGGGATACCGTCCGACCAAGAACACCATCGATATCGAGTCGTCAGAGTATTCGCGAGTCTTCAAGGCGGCCGTTAAAATTCTTCGCGACCAGGGGTTCACGGTCGACAGAGAGGATTTTCGCTACGGCGTCATTACGACACTGGCCGTCGGGGCGCCCACGATCGTCGAACCCTGGCGCCCAGGCAACCGCACCACCGCCCAGGCCATTGACAGCACACTGAATGATCAGAGACGCCGCGTTGCGGTCACCATGGAACCGGAGTCGCCGATCCAGGATGGAGCGGACCAGAGCGTCGGCAACAGTGACAAATACACCATGCGTGTGGACGTCCAGGTCGAGCGATTGCAAATCCCGGCTCGCCACCTGACTCAATCCACGGCGGGCCGCCGCGTATTCAAGACGCTCTGGTCGAATCCGGGCAAATTGCAGGGCCGCGGAATCAGCAAGAAGTACTGGGAGCCCATCGGACGGGACACGGTTCTCGAGAGGCACCTGCTGGCCGCGATCATCCGTAAGTCGCAGCTGTTGAGCGACGCGCTGGCCGCTCAATGAACATCCACATCGGCCACTCACCGGATCCGGATGACGCGTTCATGTGGTATCCGCTGGTCCACAGTCCGCGACATGGCCGCCCGGGTGGCGGGTCGGGCGACGGCGTGGCGAGCGGCGACGGGCCGGGTGACGACGCGTACAGCCCGCTGATCGACACCGGTCCTTACCGGTTTATCCACGTCCTCGAAGACATCCAATCGCTGAACGATCGCAGCGAGCGCGCCGACCTGGAGGTCACCGCGCTGTCGATCCACCAGTTTCCGCACGTGGCCGACCGCTACGCCCTGACCAGCTGCGGGGCGTCGATGGGTGACGGTTACGGCCCGATGGTCGTCGCACCGCGCGATCGGCGCGTGGAGGTTGCCGATCTGACCCAGATCAGAATCGCCGTTCCCGGCGAGCGGACCAGCGCGTTCCTGGCACTTTCGCTGCTGCTGGGCCGGCGTGTGCCGGACTACGAGGTCGTGCCGTTCGACCAGATCATCGCGAAGGTCGTCGCGGGCGACTACGACGCGGGCCTGATCATCCACGAAGGTCAACTGACCTACGCCGACGCCGGGCTCGATTGCGTCGTCGACCTGGGTCGCTGGTGGTCGCAGGAGCGAGGACTGCCGCTGCCGCTCGGCGGGAACGCGATCCGACGCGACTTGGGATCCCACATGCGGCCGCTGTGCAGGATCCTGCTCAACTCGATCCAATACGCGCTGGACCACCGCGAGCAGGCCGTTGCCTACGCACTGCAGTTCGCCCGCGACATGGGGGTGAGTCTGGCCGATCGGTTCGTGGGCATGTACGTCAACCAGTGGACCCTCGATTACGGCGACCGGGGCCGGGAGGCGGTGCGCCGCTTCCTCACCGAAGCCGCCGACGCGGGGCTTGTTCCCCACTGCGGCGAACTGGAAATCGTCGAACCGTGAGCGCCGCGCCGGACCGACCCATTCTTTCGTGACAATTTGGTCTGGGTGCGAGCGACGAAGGGAAAGGCATCGCAAGCGCGGCAAACGACAACTGCAGGGCAGCAGCGGCGATGACCCGCAGTTCGTTTTCAAGACGGGCCCGCCAAGCCGAAACAGGGCAGCAACCACAACTCCTTCGTCGCTCCGTCGCTCCGTCGCTTCTGCCCAACTCATACGCATCTCGATTAGTTCTCATGCATAATCCAATTGGTCTTGCATAGAGATCGGAATCGATCCTCGTTGAGTTGGTTCCATGCGTGAGTGCTCGTGTTGAAAAGATCGTCATAGTCTTCATAGAC